>USIC01000001.1 GCA_900554555.1 uncultured Solobacterium sp.
ATAGCAGAAGTTAATACTGTTATGAAAGTGATAAAATGATGAGAGTTTTGATGAAAGCGATTTAGCGAAAGCTAAGGCAATCGAATTTGGTTGATTATGGTATAATATTGGCATGCGAAAAGCGACTTTTTATAGTGCTTTTTGGGAGAATATTATGAATCAAAATGTAAGAAAGATTACCGAAGGAGCAATGATGGTTGCCCTCGTCGGCGTATTTATGTTAATCGATAGACAATTCCAGGGGACTTTTAGCAGTATGTTTGTGTTCCTGTTACCATTACCGATGGTATACTTTGGGGCTAAATATGGATTGCGTGATAGTTTGATGGTTTTGGTCGCAATTATATTTGTATCGTTTATCTTTGCAAGTCCATTTGCGATATTCTTCTTTGTCGCTGAGGCGATTATTGGGTTGGTATATGGATGTGGTATTTATCAGAATGTAGAGAGTAAGCGATTATTGTTACGAACGATGATTCTAGGTGGACTTACGGAACTACTTGCGGTTGTTATTAATGTAGCAATTTTTGGGGTTAGTTTAGATGAGTTAGTTTTAGAGTTACGTTCAACCTTTGATATGATGCAGAAAACAATGGGTGTAACATTTGCTGCAAATGTAGATATCAACGTACTACTACGGAATATATTCTTCGTTAGTACATTGATGTTAGGTGTTCTAGAAGCAATCGTAACGCATATTACATCAAGACTCTTATTGAAGAGATTACGTATGAAGCTTCCTGAATCAACACCGCTTTATCTATACTATCCACCAAAGTGGATTGGCTATGTGGCACTTGCTGGAATGTTTGGGTATTTATATGTTGGCTCTGGCTATATTAAAACAGAACCGGCGATGACAATTCTTTCGGCGTTAGGAACGTTTGCTTATTTCTATCTCACAGCGATGGGGGTTGTTGGTCTATTGGTGATGATTGGACTTCTGGCAAAGGAAAGTCGTAGAATTTTAACATTTGTCGTGTTTATCTTAGCGTTAGCGATGTCATTTCCAGTAGCGCTTTATGGATTTTTATATATTACGACAAACATGCATAAACGAATTGTAGAGGAGGGATATCATGCAACAAAAAATGAGTCGAATTAAACAAGTTGTTTTTGTGGCAATTGCTATCCAGCTTGCGGTTATCATTCTGTTACAGTTGATATTTAAGATTAATATTTTACCAGGCATTCTAGTGTTAATTGCGGAATCGTTAATTGCGGTATATTTGTTAGATTATTTCCAATCCGCAAATGAAGAAGAATCCATTGGGTTAGAAAAATATTTAGGTGGTTCTTACGCGGATGCGTATCTTGTTGGTGGTGTCGGCATGATGAACTACGATGAAAACTATGTCATCACATGGCAAAGTGAACTCTTTAAGGAAAGAGGGCTTGACCGTATTGGTTCTAAATTATTAAATTGGCTACCAGAAGCTAATGATATTATTTCCGGTTAAACAGAAAAGGTAAATGTTACGATTGACCAATATGTTTATGAAGTTAGTAAGCGTGAAAATGCACCGACGATTTTCTTTAAGGATATTACGCTATTAAATAAGTATCGTGGCAAGTATAACGAAGAACATGTCGTACTTGGTTTGGCTAGTTTTGATAACTATGAAGAGAGTACGATGTATGCGGATGATGCGGATATCGCAAATATCAATGCGACAATTCGTACACCACTCAATGAATACTTCCAAAAGTTTGGTGTCTTCTTAAGAAGATCAAATAATAATCGTTATTTATTAGTACTCAATGAGAGAATTTATCGTGAGATTGCGGCAGATCGTTTCTCAATCTTGAACATTGTACGTAAAGCATCACAAAAAGCTGAAGTATCTATCACATTGTCTATGGCTTTTGCCAAGGGTAGTTCGAACTTTGCGGAGTTAGATGAGACAGTTACGAAGTTAATGGACCTTGCGCAAACGCGTGGTGGTGACCAGGTTGCGATTCAGGTTGTTGGTGAGGATGTAAAGTATTTTGGTGGTTCTACAGAAGCAGCCGAGAAGAGAAGCCGTGTACGTGTACGTGTTATGGCACATGCATTACGTGACCTCATTCAGCATTCTTCCAACGTGATTATCTGCGGACATAAAAACGCAGACTTCGATTGCATTGGTTCCGCAATCTGTTTATCGAAGATGGCGTCCGCTTTCAATAAGCCAGTCAGTATTATTGCCAAGACTGGTGGTATTGAGGAAAAGTTAGATGCGGCGATGAAAGAGAATGAGAAGGAACTTGCCGAGGATATCACATTTGTGACAGAAGGTGAAGCTATCAACCAACTCAAGGATGATACGTTAGTCATTATGACCGACCATCACAATATTCTCCAATCGAATGGCGCAAAGCTCTTAGAGATGGCAGAACGGATTGTGGTAATTGATCACCATCGTAGAAGTACAGATATGGGTGTAAAACCAATCCTGATTTATATTGAAGCAGGTGCTTCAAGTACGTGCGAAATCTTGACCGAGATGATTCCGTTTGTGTCTAGTAAAGTTGATATTTCTGAATTGGAAGCGACATTCATGCTTGCAGGTATGACAATTGATACACGCAAGTGGCGTGAAAGAACTGGTGTACGTACATATGATGCGGCCAGTGCTTTACGTAAACTTGGTGCAGATCCTCAAGTAGCGTATGATTATTTGAAAGATACATATGATGAGTTCGTACTAAAGAGTGCGATTATGAATGCGAGTGAAAGATATCCAGATGGTATCGTGATTGCGGCTGTTGAAAATGAGAAGATTACACGTTCTATCATGAGCCAGGTTGCGGATAGTTTATTGAGTATCCAAGATGTGAAGGCAGCCTTTGTGATTGCCCAAGATAAGAGTACAGGAATCAATAGTATTTCTGCTCGTTCAAATGGTGAAATCAATGTACAGGCAATTATGGAAGCGATGCATGGCGGTGGTCATATGACAGCTGCCGCAACACAACGTAAGGATGCGACAGTCAAAGAACTAAAAGAAGAGTTAATTAATATTATCGAGCAACAGAAGAAGGAGGCAGAAGATGAAGGTAATTCTTAAACAAGATGTTAAAAAAGTAGGTAAGCGTGGAGATATCGTCGATGTATCTGACGGTTACGGAAGAAATTTCTTAATCGCAAGAGGTCTTGCGGTTGCGGAATCTAAGGCTAGCTTAGAAATCTTAAAGGAGCAGAAATCAGAAGAAGCTGCACTAGAAGCACAACGTGAACAAGAAGCGCGTGAAAAAGCTGCCTTATTAGAAAAGACAGTTGTTACTTTCACAGTGAAGTCTGGTAAAGAAGGAAGAGTCTTCGGCTCTGTTTCTACAAAGCAGATTGTGGAGGCTTTGAATAAACAAGGCATTATTATCGAAAAGCGCAAGATTATTGATACAGAACCGATTCATAGTCTTGGCACAACAAGAGTAAAAGTTGAATTACATAAAAATGTTATTGGTACGATCGTTGTGAAAGTACTGGGAAGTGAGAACTAAGTATGTCACGTGTATTACCTTCTGCACCAGAAGCGGAAGCTAGTTTGCTTGGAACAATGCTTGTATATCCAAGTTCTTCTCGCACAGCACTAGAAGAAGGGCTTGAAGCTGACGATTTCTTTATCGAAGCCAATCGTCGTATTTATCATGCATGTGAAGAACTATATCAAGAGGGAACACAGATTGACTCTACCACTGTTGCGACACGTTTAAAGGATACTGATCTTTTAGATAAGTCTGGTGGTATGGAGTATATTCTAAATTTAATGAACGCTGCAGTAACGAGTGCGAATACACTAACATATGTGAATTTGATTCGTGATAAGGCGATGATGCGTCGTATGATTGAAGCGGCCGAAAGAGTTGTGGAAGAAGGTTTTAGTGGACAAACAGATTTAAATGATTACTTAGATCGTTCTGAGAAAGAAATCTTGAATGTGTCTCGTAATCGTAAAGCTGGTGAGTTTAAGAACCCAAATGATGTCTTAAATGAAGTGTTGAAGACGATTCGTGCAGCCGCAGAGAATTCATCCGAGATTACTGGTTTAAAGACTGGCTTTAATGATTTGGACCGTATTACGCATGGTTTACAGCGTGGTGATATGATTGTTTTAGCTGCACGTCCATCTATGGGTAAGACAGCGGTTGCGTTAAATTTAGCGATGAATGTTGCGCTAATCTCACAAGCACAAAAGGGTGCGATAGCGATTTTCTCGCTTGAGATGGGTGCAGAGCAGCTCGCGATGCGTTTATTAAGTGCGAAGAGCCATATCCAAGGTGATAAGTTAAAGACAGGTCGTTTGACTAATGAAGAGTGGAACCGTATTAACGAAGCTTCTTCAGAGTTAAAGGCTTCCAATATCTATATCGACGATATGGCAGGAATCAAGATTCCTGAAATTTTCTCCAAGTGTCGTCGATTACAGGCAGAACATGGATTAAACATGGTTATGATTGACTATATTCAGTTAATTAGTGGACCATCGGAACGTACTGGCGGAAATCGTCAACAGGAAGTATCTGATATTTCACGCAGTTTAAAAGCACTTGCACGTGAGTTAAATGTTCCTGTTGTGGCATTATCACAGTTAAGCCGTAGTGTTGAAGGACGTGATGATAAGCACCCTATGTTAAGTGACTTGCGTGAATCTGGAGCGATTGAGCAGGATGCCGATATCGTTATGATGTTGTATCGTGAGTCTTACTATAATGAAGAAGCAAAAGAACAAGCAAAAGAATCTGGAACAGAGCGTCTAGAAATCAATCTTGCAAAGCATCGTAATGGTGCGACAGGTAGGGTATATGTAGCGTTTGAAGCTGATACTAACGCACTCTATAACATTGCTCCAAATAAACCACAATAATGAAGGAGGAAGGCATGAAAAACTTGATTGCTGTAACAATATGCTTAGTGTTATCAATCGCAATTGTTATCGTGCCTTCTTTTTTCTATCCTTCTTTTGAAGGGATTGAAGCTGGTATGGTAGGTAACTTTAATCAGACTGTAGAAGTAACGACTTTAGATGTACACAAGATTTATAAATTATATGAGGATCAGAAATTAATTGGTATCATCAAAGATAAGAATTATATGGATGACCATCTAAAGACTGTATATAAAGAAAAGTATGCAAGCATGTTTCCAGATACACATCTAGGTATTGCGAATAACATGTATCTTGTAGAAGAGATGAGTACAAATGTCTATACGGATGTGGATGCAGAAATTATGCAGTATTTAGATGACCATTCTCTATATAGTGTTGCTTGTAAATCAATTTCTTTCTCAGACAATGATGAAGAGTATGCAAGAATCTTTGTAAAGTCAGAAGATATCTATCAAGAAGCTTTACAAAAGTATCTTTCTTATTTCATCGATGAAGATACATTAGAAGCCATTCACGAACATCATGCCATTTCAAATCTAACGGAATATGGTGTAATGACAATGGGCTTTAAAATCAATGAAACAATACAGATTGCGGATGCCTACGCATCCGTTAAGGATATTAAAACCACGGAAGAAGAAGTATTACATTATTTATCCTATGGTGATAATGTAAATCTAGTATATTACACGGTTGAAGAAGGAGATACATTAGATTCGATTGGTTTACAGAATTATGGATTAACTGCTGAACAGTTAATGCGTATCAATCAAGATGTTATTAAAGATAGCAATCAGCCATTAACTGCAGGTACAAAACTCTGTGTGACTTACTTCACATCTCCAATCGATGTGTATGTTTATAAACAAAGACTACAGAAGGAAATATTGTTTTATAAGACTTCTGTATTAGAGGATAATACTGTTGAAAGTGGTAAAACAGTTGTTAGACAAACTGGTGCAAATGGTTCAAAGAATGTACTCTACCATGAGACATGGGTGAATGGAGTACTCAAAACGGGGCAAGAGCTTTCATCTGTTGTAACAGCAGCTGGACAAGATGAAGTTGTAGCAGTTGGAAAGAATACTGATTTGGGAATTGGTAGTGGTAGTTTTGCTTATCCGGTTGAACATCCTGAAATTATCTGTGAATATGGTTGTTATGCAGGATTTGAGTCGATTGATTTTATCAATCGATATAATCGATGGGGCAATGTTATGGCTGCCGATACTGGGGTTATCAAAGAAAAGGGTTATACAGATGAACTGGGTAACTACGTCATTATTGACCACCACAATGGCTATCAGAGCGTGTATGGTCATCTATACTTACCATGTACACTGGAAGTTGATACAGTTGTAAGAAAAGGCGATGTTATTGGTAAGATTGGTATGACTGGAAAAGCGACAGGACCACATGTAACATTTAGTTTATTGCAGAATGGCAAGTCAGTGAATGCATGTTCTGCATTAATGGATTGTGAGGGTTTAGACTAATGATGGACTTTGCTCTAATGGCGAGTGGCTCAAAAGGAAATAGTTTTGTAATTGTAGATGGTACTACAAAAGTTATGATTGATTGTGGTACAACAAAGAGATATTTATTTGAGCACCTAAAAGAATTACAGATATCAGTGGATGATTTAGATGCGGTGTTGATTACACATAATCATTCTGATCATATCTCGCAAATTAAGCATTTTGCCTCACTACCAATCTATTCTCCAATTGAAATACCAAAGATTGATACTTTCTACGTAAAGCCTGGTTCTTCGTTTACGATTGAAACCTTACGATTTACACCAATTGCGTTATCGCATGATGCGTTAAATACAGTTGGATATATCGTTGAAAATGGAGTTGAGAAACTTGTATATATTACGGATACTGGTTATATCAATGAGAAACATATTCCACGCATCAAAGATGCGGACTATATTGTGTTAGAGTCAAATCATGATGTACAGATGTTGATGGCAACGAGCCGTCCACAGTTTACCAAACAAAGAATTTATAGTGATACAGGACATTTGTGCAATGAGGATTGTGCAGCTGTCCTTGATAAAATCGTGACAGAGAAGACAAAGATGATTATTCTTGCACATTTGAGTGAACAAGCAAATACACGCAAGAAAGCACTTGATACAACAGTACATGCATTACAAAATCATTCAGGTATATTAAATAAAAATCTGCTTGTATGTGCAGCAGGTCAGTATGAGATGATTAGAAAGGGTATATATGATGAAAAAGTTGATGCCGGTAGCGTTAGCGCTATTATTGGTATGGAATCTAGTCCTGACAATGATGTTGATTAGGAATCTGCAGAAGAATAATACAGGCAATAGTTCCCTTGAAGATATGAATAGTACAAATTATACGACATCTGACTACACTAATGCGATTGAAAAGAGTAGAAGTAGTGTGGTTACGGTTGAAAGTGATGGCTCTTATTATAGTGGGATTATCATTGCGAAGGAAAAGGAAACAGTCCACATTTTAACAACTACAAAGGCAACAAAGAATGGTAGCCCAAACGTTGTGTTTGATAGTGGTGTACGTGTGAGTTCTACTGTCATAGGTGATGATGGTGAAAGTGGTGTTGCGCTTATCCAAGTAACGACAAACTTTGAAGTAAAGCCATTTACAATTTTAGATACAACTGCTTTAGCACAAGGTGCGAATGTGGTTGTGATGAGTGGTAGAAACCTAACGACTGGTAGTGCAGTTGTTAGTGGTGGTATTGTCTCTGAACCTGGGGTTTGGCGAATGAATGGTACAACAACTTGGCTATCTTCCATGCTAGAAATGGATACACCTATCACTTCGATTCAAGAAGGTGGTGCAGTGATTGATTTAAATGGATCCCTTGTTGGTGTTGTTGCGAGTCAACCATTCCAAGGTAATTCTCGTATGGAATATGCGATTACTGCAAATGAAATCAAACTGATTTACAACGCACTTAAAACAAATGGTAAAGTAACACGTGGAGCATTAGGTGTTGTGGTGCGTGATGTTTCAAGTATGCTTGCATATGAGAAGAGTGCACAGGGCATTAATATTGATATGAAGACTGGTGTATATGTTCAAACAGTTATTGAACAGAAAGATACAGGAGATGACCTTCAGGTTGGGGATATTATCACTATGATTGATGGAATTGAAATGACTTCGTATCAAGATGTGCTTGCGAGAATGTACATGCATTCAGCTGGTGATACGGTAAATGTATCCATCATCCGAGGTGGTGAAAGTAAGCAGATTGGTGTGGTTTTACAATGATTAAGATTATTGCCTGCGGTAAAGTAAAAGAGAAGTGGATGAAAGATGGTATCGCAGAGTATGTAAAACGTATCCGTCCTTACGATAAGATTGATGTCATTGAAGTACAAGATGAAAAAGCACCAGAAACAAATTCCGCTGCTGAAAATGAACAAGTAAAGCTTATAGAAGGGCAGCGGATATTAAAAAATATCCGTGATGATGAATATCTGATTTTACTAGATCTTGCGGGTGTGGATATCGATTCTATCGCGCTAGCGAATAAAATACAGGATTGTTATAATCGCGCAAGAAGTAAGATTACATTTGTGATTGGTGGCTCTTTAGGGTTAAGCAATGAGTTAATTCAACGTGCTGACTTCCGTTGGCGTATCTCTAAGGCAACCTTTCCACATCAACTTTGTAGAATACTAGTAGTAGAACAAATCTATCGTAGTTTTCGCATTCTTCATAACGAGCCATATCATAAGTAAATTTCTAAGATAGAAATATTGTATCGAATTGCAACTTCTATATATGTAACCGCTTGTATCTGAAACAAGTATGTTATAAAATACAGATATAGTAAGTAAAAATTATCAGGAGGATAAACCAATGAAAGAAATTACTGTTACAGTTGTTGACCCAGTAGGATTACATGCACGTCCTGCTACAGTTGCTGTAAATGCTGCAAGCAAGTTTAAGAGTGAAGTGAAAGTATCATACAAGGGCCGTACAGTGAATATGAAGTCTATTATGGGTGTTATGTCACTTGGAATTCCTACACAGTCTGAAATTACAATTTCCTGTGAAGGTGATGACGAAGATTCAGCTGTTAAGACAATTGAAGACGTATTACGTGCTCAAAAAGTTATTGCTTAATAGATAACAATAAGGGGAGAAAGATGTTTTGGCATCTTTCTTTTTTATTATGCTAAAATAAGATTAAGGAGCTAAGAAATTATGTATTTAGATGAATATAAGCGTTGGCTTTCTGCAAACTTAATCGATTTTGATTTACATGCAGAATTAGCTAGTATTGAAAATGATGATGAAGCAATCAAGGAGAGATTTGCAGTAGCTTTGAAGTTTGGTACAGCTGGTCTAAGAGGTACTCTTGGTGCTGGTACTAACCGTATGAACATCTGGGTTGTCCGTCAAGCAACGCAGGGTGTTGCGGATTGGGTTAAGACACAGGGTGGAACTCAGACGGTTGCGATTAGCTATGACAGCCGTTTAAAGGGTTGGACTTTTGCGAAGGATGCGGCTGCAGTACTAGCCGCAAATGGTATCCATGTTCGTTTATATGATGAACTAATGCCTGTACCTGCTTTGAGCTTTGCGACAAGATACTATCACTGCAATGCGGGTATTATGATTACCGCATCACACAATCCTGCAAAATACAATGGCTTTAAAGCATATGGACCAGATGGTTGTCAGATGACAGATGATGCGGCTGCGATTGTATATGACCAGATTCAAAAGACAGATGTACTAACTGGTGCGAAATACATTACTTTTGCGGAAGGTGTAGAGAAGGGCTTGATTCAGTTTGTTGGAGATGATTGCAAGGAAGCACTCTATCAAGCAATTGAATCTAGACAAGTTCGTCCAAATCTTTGTAAGACTGCAGGTTTGAAACTTGTGTATTCCCCATTAAATGGTACAGGTCTTGTGCCTGTAACACGTGTATTACGTGATATGGGTATTACAGATATTACGATTGTTCCTGAACAGGAATATCCAAATGGATACTTTACAACCTGTCCTTATCCAAACCCTGAAATTTATGAAGCCTTAGAGAAGGGGTTGGAACTTGCAAAGAAGGTTGGTGCTGATTTAATGTTGGCAACTGATCCTGACGCCGACCGTGTAGGAATTGCGATGAAGTGTCCAGATGGTTCGTACGAACTCGTATCTGGTAATGAAATGGGTGTACTTTTACTAGATTACATCTGTGCTGGACGTATTGAGAAGGGCACAATGCCGAAAAATCCAGTGGCTGTAAAGTCTATCGTATCTACACCGCTAGCTGATTTGGTTGCGAAGCATTATGGTGTTGAACTTCGTCATACATTAACAGGGTTCAAGTGGATTGGTGATCAGATTGCACAACTTGAAGCACATGGTGAAGAAGAACGCTTCATCTTTGGCTTTGAAGAGAGCTATGGTTACTTAGCTGGTTCTTATGTACGCGATAAGGATGCGATTGTTGGATCCATGTTAATTTGTGAGATGGCTGCGTACTATCGTAGTATTGGCTCTTCCATCAAACAGCGTCTAGAGGAAATTTACGCACAGTATGGACGTTTCCTCAACAAGGTTGATAGCTATGAGTTTGATGGCCTTTCTGGTATGGATAAGATGGCTGGTATCATGAATACATTACGTACAAATCCACCAGTGGAATTTGCAGGACGTAAGGTTGTTTCTCTAACAGACTATAACAAGCCTGAAGAGACAGGTTTACCTAAAGCAAATGTACTTATCTTTGGTCTAGAAGATGGAGCTACAGTTGTTGTTCGTCCTTCTGGTACAGAGCCTAAGATCAAGACATACTTTACAACTTTAGGTAAAGACTTGGCTGAAGCACAGAAGGAAAAGGATGAGTTAGCAGCAGTACTTAAGCCTTTATTCTCCTAAGAATTAGAAGATAGATAGATGCAGGTTGATATCTGCATCTTTTTTTCTACGTTAGTTTATACGTTTTTCGTTATCTATCTGTATTCATTCGATACTGGCAATGTTAAAATAAGGGTAACGTAGTTACGGAGGATCACGTATGAATTTAGAACGTATCATTGAAGAGTTTCATCAGGGCCATTCCTTGAATGCATATGAGGTGTTTGGCGCCCACTTTGTGGACGAGGGAGTACGTTTTACAGTGTATGCGCCCCATGCAGAAAACGTGTGGGTTGTTGGATCATTTACAGACTGGGATGAGAACCAAATCTTGATGGAGAGAATGAACTTCCAGGGTGTATGGACAATTACAGTACCATCTTTAAATGAGTGGGAAGTTTATAAGTATAAGATTCAAACTAGAACAGGAAATATTCTATATAAAGCAGACCCATTTGCTTTCTATAGTGAAACTAGACCAAATACAGCAAGTAAACTTGTTAATTTAAGCAAGTTATCTTGGACGGATGAGAAGTGGTTGAATAACCGTAGTTTAAACTTTGATAAGCCAATGAATATCTATGAGTTATATGTTGGTGGATGGAAACGTAATGGGGAACATCCATATTCGTATGACATGCTAGCGGATGAACTCATTCCATATATTAAGGAGAATGGTTATACACACATTGAGTTAATGCCTTTAAGTGAGTATCCATTTGATGGATCTTGGGGATATCAAGTTAGTGGTTACTATTCCTTAACAAGTCGCTATGGAAATCCTAAGGAGTTTAATCGCTTTGTGGACCGTTGCCATGCGGCAGGAATCGGTATCATTATTGACATGGTGCCTGTTCACTTTGTGAAGGATGATTTTGGATTACGTTACTTTGATGGCGAAGCGTTATATGAATATCCAAATGAATATGATGCGAATTCTGAATGGGGTACGATGAATTTTAATTTATGGAATGAAGAAGTGCGTTCATTCTTGATGTCCTCTGCAGCGTTCTGGGTGAATATGTATCACATGGATGGTATTCGTATCGATGCGGTTTCTAACCTGATTTATTGGGCTGGTAATCGTGATAGAGGTACCAATGATGGTGCTATATACTTTGTAAAGCGTTTGAACTATTACATGCACAAGGAATTTCCAACTGTCATGATGATTGCGGAGGATAGCTCCGATTTCCCAAATGTAACAGCACCTACAGAAAAGGATGGTTTGGGCTTTGACTATAAGTGGGATCTTGGTTGGATGAATGATACGCTGAAGTATTATGGAACGGATCCTATCTATCGTTATTATGATCATCACAAGTTGACTTTCTCAATGGCATACTTCTATAGTGAGAAGTTCTTAATGCCATTTAGTCATGACGAAAATGTACATGGCAAGCATACTGTTATTGACCGTATGTGGGGTGACTATGATGCGAAGTTTGCACAGGCAAAGAACTTGTATGCATACATGTATGCCCATCCTGGTAAGAAGTTAAATTTCATGGGAAATGAGCTTGGCTCTTTCCGCGAATTTGATGAGACACGTCAGATTGACTGGGAATTACTCCAGTATCCAAAACATTATTCCTTTAATCAATTTATTAAGAAGTTAAATGAGATATATCTATCACATGCATGCTTGTATGAAGGTGATTATAGCTATGATGGCTTCAAGTGGATTGATGCGGATAATAATGTACAGAGTGTATATTCCTTCTACCGTAGTAGTAAGG
Source organism: uncultured Solobacterium sp. (assembly GCA_900554555.1). The sequence continues at coordinate 12,496 of USIC01000001.1, forward strand.
ATGAATATCTTGTATGTGTATTGAACTTAAGTAATACAACATATGAAAACTTTGAGTTAGAGATGCCACAAAGTGGATACTATAAGGAAATCTTGAACTCAGATGACCAAATTTATGGCGGTAATGGTATGGTTCATCCAAGGGCAATCCGTACTTCTAAGAAGACTGGAAAGAATCTTTTGAAGATGAATCTTGCGCCATTTGCGGCTGTTTGGTTTGTAGCGAAGAAAAACAGAGGTAAGAAATAAAGATGTCAATATTTAATGCGTATTTAGATGATTTTGGAAAGATAACAGTAACGATTGATCGCAGTTTTTATCAGGGTGAATCAAGTCGTTTCCAATTGACGGGAATGGGCGGTTATATCGAAGAACTATCAATTGAGGGTGTTGAGACACATGATAGTTTTATCTTGTATCGTCTAAAGGGTCTATATGAGCCTAATTTCCGCATGGATTATCAAGTGCGTGAAAGTCATGGTAGGTACACACCACTAGTTGCTAGACTCATTGTAAAGCGTGAACGCTTCAATGCTTTGTATGGATATGAGAAAGATGATTTGGGATCACATTATTCACCAGAACATACATGGTTTAAGGTGTGGGCACCAACAGCTGTTAATGTAACACTATCCTTGGATGTCAGTGGTGTTCAGATATTGCGGGCAATGGAGCCTAGTGAAATGGGTACTTGGTATGTAAAGGTGCCTGGTGACTTTAAACATGCGACATATACATATTTAGTAGAGCGTAATGGTAAGGTAGTGAAGTCATTAGACCCATATGCATATAGTTGTAATGGTAATGCAAAGGCAAGTGCAGTCATTGATTTGTCTGAGTTAGATAAGATTAAGAATTATCCGATTGAGGAGCCAATCGCACCTACAGAATCGATTATCTACGAATGTAGTGTTCGTGATATGACGATGCATCCATTTACAGGGACAAAAACACATGGAAAGTTTAGCTCTCTATGTGAGGATGGAACTGAGTATAGGGGTCTACCTACTGGTTTAAACTATATTAAATCCTTGGGTGTGACGCATGTGCAGTTTATGCCACTAACAGACTTTAGTACAGTTGATGATTTTAAACCAGAGCTTAACTATAACTGGGGATATGATCCTCGTCAGTATCTATCTTTAAAGGGTAGTTTTAGTTCTGCTCCAGACCATCCATATGTACGCATGAAAGAATTTAAAGAGCTTGTAGCTTGTCTTCACCGCAACCATCTTCGTGTCACGCTAGACGTTGTGTTTAATCACGCATATGATGTTGCGGAAACTGCGTTTGATTGTTTGGTTCCATATTATTATTTCCGTTATAACGAAGAAGGATATATGTCTAACGGTTCTTATTGTGGTAATGATTTTGCCTCAGAGATGCCGATGGCTTCTAGATACCTAGTTTATGTGATTCGTAATTTAATGCAGATTTATGGCATTGATGGTTTCCGTTTTGACTTAATGGGTATCATTGATGTTGCGACGATGAATAAGATTCGTAATGAAGCAATCCGTAATAACCCTAGTGCACTCATCTATGGGGAAGGTTGGGATATGCCAACAATGTTACAGGGATCACAAAAGGCAAATATCCATAACCAAGGTGCGATGCCTCATATTGGCCACTTTAATGATTACTTCCGTGATGTAATCAAAGGAAAGACGAGTGAGAGTGAGAAGTATGAACGTGGGTATGCGACTGGTAACTGGAACAATGCATTTGCTAGCTTGGCAGCACTAACAGGAAATGTTCTAGATACACCTCATTTTAAGAGATTCTTCTCTCCAGATCAGTCTATCAATGGTTTTGAAACACATGATAATAGTACTGTATGGGATAAGATGCATGCATGTTGTAATAATGAAGATAGAGCGACTCGTATTCGTCGTCAGAAGATGATGATTGCGATTACGATGGTTTCACAAGGTGTACCATTTGTACATGCTGGTTTTGAATTCTGTGGTACAAAGAAGGATAATCATAACTCCTATAATGCCCCAGATGAAATTAACCGTATGGATTGGGAAAGAATGGAATATTACCAAGAAGTTGTGAAGTATTTCCGCAAAGCGACTGCTTTACGTAGATCGGTAAGTGAATTCTGTCTGAAAACTGCGTTAGAAATTAATGAAAAAGTGAAAGTTTGGGTTGCGGATGACCAGACGGTGTTCTATGATATTGCAGGTTCGAAAGGCAATGCAGAAACGATTCGTGTCATGATTAATCCATCAACTGGTGATCGCTTCTATCGTTTTGATGAGGAGTGGCAAGTTATCTTTGATGAAAATGGGAATAGCCAAGAAGCTAAATCAAGTCATGTATGTGTTCCAGCATTAAGCCTAATCGTATGCAAGAGGTAGAAGATGGGATTATTTGGAAATCTATTCGATAGTGAAAAAAGACACTTTCATCAAGCTGAAGTACTCGCAGATAAAGTTTTGAAATTAGAAGAGACTTATGCGCAGAAATCAGACGATGAGTTACGTGAAGTAACAAAACAACTACAAGAAAAAATACAGGCAGGAGCATCTTTGAAAGATGTACTGCCTGATGCTTTTGCGAATGCTCGTGAAGCTGCAAAGCGTGTTTTAAATGAGTTTCCATATCGTGTTCAGGTATTAGGTGGCATCCTATTACATGAAGGTGATATTGCGGAGATGAAGACCGGTGAAGGTAAGACATTAACAGCTGTTATGCCAATTTACTTACATGCCTTAGCAGGTAAGGGTGCACATGTTGTAACTGTCAATGAGTATCTTGCTAAGCGTGATGCGGAATGGATGGGACGTGTATATACGTTCCTTGGTCTAACGGTAGGATGTAACTTACATTCGCTTTCTGAAAGTGAGAAGCGAGAAGCATATGCTTGTGATATTACTTATACAACAAATTCAGAACTAGGCTTTGATTATCTAAGAGATAACATGGTAATGCGTAAGGAACAGCGTGTTTTACGTGGTTTGCACTACGCAGTATTGGATGAGGTTGACTCCATCTTGATTGATGAAGCACGAACACCTTTAATTATCAGTGGTCCTGGTCCAGTATTAGACCAACAGTATATTCAGGCTGATCGTTTTGCAAAGAGTTGCAAGAGAGATGTTGATTTTGAGATTGACCGTGAAGACCGTACCGTTGTATTAACGGACGCCGGTTTAAAGAAAGCGGACCGTGCCTTCGGCATTGAAAACATCTATAATGGTGAACATGCAAGCATAGTTCATTATATTCAAAATGCAATGCGTGCTAACTATCTGATGACGAGAGATGTTGAGTATGTAGTGGGTGATGATGAAATTATTCTTGTTGATCAGTTTACTGGTAGAAAGATGGCTGGTCGTGAATTCAGTGATGGATTACATCAGGCGATTCAAGCCAAAGAAAATGTTGGTATCAAGCAAGAAACAATTACACTTGCGACAATTACTTATCAGAACTTCTTCCGTTTATACGACCTGTTAAGTGGTATGACTGGTACAGCAAAGACAGAAGAAGACGAATTCTTGAATACCTATAACATGCGTGTATATGAGGTGCCTACCAATAGACCTATAGCACGTATTGATGAACCTGATCTTGTATTCAAAGATAGACATGAAAAATATGAAGCAATTGTTAAACATACAAAAGAACTGTATGAAAAGGGACAGCCAGTCTTAATCGGTACATTATCTATCGGTATCAATGAAGCACTCAGTGAAATGTTAAAGAAACAGAATATTCCTCATCATGTATTGAATGCAAAAAATGATGAAAATGAAGCTGAGATTATTGCGAAGGCAGGACAAAAGTTTGCGGTAACAGTTGCGACGAATATGGCTGGTCGTGGTACGGATATTAAGCTTGGCGAAGGTGTTGCACAGCTTGGTGGTCTTGCGGTACTTGGTAGTGAACGTCATGAAGCAAAGCGCATTGATAATCAGTTACGTGGACGTTCTGGCCGTCAAGGTGATCCAGGCTTCTCTAGATTCTATTGTTCCATGGATGATGATTTGATTGTGGAATATCATACAGATGAAAGCGAAGGTATGATTGAACGCTTTGAACATGATAAAGAAAATATCAATAAGATGAGAGCGCTCATTGACCGCACGCAAGAAAGAGCAGAAGGTCTACACTTTGATACACGTAAAAATACACTTGAATATGACGATGTATTAATGGCACAACGTCATTTGATCTATGACCAACGAGATAAGGTACTTGATCTTGAGGATATGGAACCGCTCGTTTATGAACTTGTGAAAGAGAATGTATCTGCTGCAATTGAAGGATATTATCAGATTCCAAATAAGAATGATGCAAAGGAGAAACTTGCACAATATTTAAACAGTTTAGGAATTGATGGTAAACAGTATGCAGAGACAATCCACAGAGGATCACAAGAAGAGATTACAAATGCAATTATAGATGTCTACCATAAACAGACTGCAGAGCTCCCACAAGAAGAACTACAGCGAATGGTAAAGTTTATCTTCTTACAGATTCTTGATCGTGAGTGGATTCACCATGTGGATGTTATGGAACATTTAAAGACTAGTGTTCGTTTAAGATCGGAAGAGCGTCGTGTAGGGAAA
>USIC01000002.1 GCA_900554555.1 uncultured Solobacterium sp.
ATCTATATCTTTCTGACGTAATTTCTTTTTATTCATTATTTGACATACCTCCTTTCTTACCATATACAAATACAGCGATACTTAATGTACTTGTGATAATTGCCTGTAAAGCACCGATTGCGGCAGCGTAACCAAATTGGAAGTCACCGAAGGCCTTTACGTAGGAATAGTAGTTGATAACCATCGTTGCGTTATTTGGTCCACCCTTGGTCAATACGAATACAACATCGAATACACCAATTGCGGAAATAACAGAATTTAAAGTACATAACCAGATATATGGTTTCAATAATGGGATTTTGACTTTTACAATTGTTTCTAGATTTGTAGCGCCATCAATCTTGGCAGCCTCGATCAGTTCTTGAGGAATACCTTGTAGACCTGCTAGATACATCATCATGTAGTATCCTAACCCTTGCCATAATGTAATAAACATCAAGCACGGCATTGCCGCATACTTATCACTTAAAAAGCCAAATGGTTGTGTAATCCAGCCGAGGTCCATTAGTAAGGTGTTGATAATTCCATGTGAGTCGAAGATAAATCCCCAGATGATAGATACAGCTACCATGGAAGTGACGACTGGAATGTAGAAGAGTGTACGGAATAAACTAATTCCTGGTATTTTTCGATTTACAAATAATGCGATTAGAATCGATAGAATCTGGATGATTGGTACAATGACAACAAATACAATTGAATTCTTTACCGCAATCAAAAACTCTCTATCTTGAAAGGCACTGATAAAGTTTTGGAAACCCACAAACTTTGTTTCTCCTAAAACGGAGTAGTTATAGAACATTAATATCAAACTTCCAATGATAGGTATGATCGTAAAGACTGTAATGATAATCAAAGCTGGTGTCATGAAGGCATACGCCGTTCTTGTTTCTCTTCTTTTTCTTCGAGATACCATTTTATTTGTGAGACTCATGCATATCCTCCTTGTGTATAAATATGTTTCCCCGAGCTAGATTGTGCTCGGGGAAACATCAATCGTTACTTCGCTTCGCTGAGAATCTTGTTTACATCTTCTTCTGCTTGTTTGAGTGATGCACGGATATCTTCACCGTTGATAATGCTTGCTTCGTAAGCCTTATTAATGGCTGTAGCGATAGCATCTTGGCTAGCGATACCTAATGAGAAGTCCTGAGAAGTTAAGCTTGCCTTTGCGGACATTGCGCTTGCTTCACCTTCTAAAGTAGATGTATTAGATGTGAAGAATGGATCTTCAGAAGCCTTTGTTGTAGATGGGAAAATAGATACAAGTTTGCAGAAAGCTAGCTGATTATCATCATTTGTAACATAGTTAGCAAACTTGATAGCTGCTTCATGATTCTTGCTTGCTGTAGGAACAACTAAGTTCATTAATGGGTTTCTGCTTAAACCGTTAGAACCTGTTAATGGTGTAGATACATTGATGAGCTTGTATACATCTGGTGCTTCATCCTTGATTCTAGCTAAAGAAGAACCTGATGAACTTACGATTGCTAACTTACTGGATTCAAATAACTTCAAAGCTTCATCCCATGAACCCCAGTTTGTCTTAGGAAGAACACCCTTGTCTGTTAATGCTTTGTATTGTTCAAGTAATGCGACTGTCTTGTCTGTATTGAAAGCTGCCTTCTTACCATCCTTAGATAAGATGTCGATGTTTTCAGATACTAACATGTTGAATAATCCATCTGGTAAGAATAGGTATGCGCCTGTCTTATTGTAGAAGTCTTCTGCTTCTTTCAATGCTTCTGCGTATGTGTGTGGTTCTGTAATACCAGCCTTTGCCATTAGTTCCTTATTGCTGAACATAATATCTGGTGAAGCATACCATGGGAATGCATATACAGAATCACCAATCTTAGCTGAATTCCATAAGCCTTCATTATAAATTGCTTTTTGTTCTGCTGTAGCTTCCTTATTTAAATCCACAAGTGCGCCCTTACCAGCTAATGTTAATGCGAATTGTGTATTGAGGTTTACTACATCTGGTGCTGTTCCACCTGCAACTGCAGCTACTAATTTAGATTGCATATCTGCGTAAGGAATATCTGTCCAGTTAACCTCTACATCTGGGTTTTCCTTCTCATAGTTTGCAATCATTGTTTTAAAATAATCTTCGAAATTTGCCTTTAGATCGATTGTCCAGAATTCGATCTTTGTCTTGTCTGTGCCTGCCTCTGATGCTTTCTTGCCACATCCTGCTAAGCTACCTACGGCTAGCATAGCCGCAAATACTGCACTTAATAATTTTTTCTTCATGTCTTTCCTCCTGTGAATTATTTAAGTGGTTGTGAAGCCTCACAGTTTTGATGTTGAGACGATATGTGACCATAGATTATAATTCAGTCTTTCTATCGAACTATCATCAAAATAGTGAAAATCTAAATGCTCTTCGTCTAGTTCGTCTATTTTTGTAACCTCTCCTTTCTGATATGCCAGTAATTGCTCACGTACATCGATTACTCTCTGCTTTAATCCACCCAGACGTACAGCTTGTACCTCAAATCCTTGATTGTGATTTTCTAGATACCACTGCTTCTTGAATGCATTGTAGAAAGTTTCGATACGTTTGATTAACTCTGGAAGTATTTGATTAACAATCTTATTCAAAGCTTGTAAATCGTTTTGTTTGTATGCGTGATAGATTTCATTCCCTAAGTTTAGTTTTAGTTCCAATACTTCTATCAGTGCCTTTACCGTATCGAAGTAGTAATATAAATCACTTGTTGTATTCGATACATTAGAAATCTTTGGTAGAACAGATTGAATTTCATCAATCATTTCTGATTTTGCGATGGAGTCGAATGTACCCTGCAACAAATCGTTGTATAAGAAATACTTACTTGCATTGTTATGTGTAAAACCATCTTTCGTGCATGGATTTACTTCATCAATTGATAGGAATGTATCAAGAGATACTCCTGTTAGTACTTCAAAGCACTTCTCACTCATGTGATTGCCATAAATTTCATTTGCATTTACAAATAGTGCTGGCAAGATTGCGAAGAGTGATGTTTCTGCACCATCATCACCCCATGCCGCAAAGGTAATTTCATCAATATGATTTTCAACACATGCTTGAATTGCAGCTTTACATGCATGAATGCTATATCGATTATGAGGAATAAATCCAGTCCACTTCCAAGCTCCACCTACAAATGAGATGTTCTGTGATAGTTTTTTATGTTGCTTTAGATTATCCGCATAATGCTGTACATCAGTTGAGTAGTAATCCCAATAGGCTAAATTTACATCTTCTGGTGTTTTGATTTTCTGAATTTGTTCCTGGCTAAGATTGTAGTAACTACCATTTGCCGCAAGACGGAAGAACATATCGCTCCACATCTGTAGTTCAAAATTGTATTTACTAGCAATCTCTCTTACCGTTTGTAAGTGTTGATTCATGATTTCCAAACGGTTTTGATAACCATGTTCATTCAGGTATTTGCCTAGTCCTAACATGAACGCTTCATCCATTCCAATATTCACTTTTCGCGAATGGAATGCCTTGTCTAATGTTCTAAATAGATTTTCTAGGTATGTATATGTACGAGTTGATCCAACAAGCAAGATATCATCGACATCAATCATCTTCTGATATTCCTCGTAGCGAACAATTTGATTTAGATGTGCTAATGTCTGCACGTATGGTCGTAACTCGATTCCGTACTGTTGTGCATATGCATCTAACTCTTGAATGTCTTCTACTGTATACGCTCCTCTTTGATAGCCAATATATGGTTCCCCATCAATCTTTAACGTATCTTCCATGTACAGACCTAGAAATGTGTATCCCATAAAGGATAGATATCGAATAAATTTCTTCAAAGTTGATATTTTCGGTACCGCATTTCTAGAACAGTCCACCATGACGCCGAGATCTTTTACTACGCTTGTTTCCATTTCACTTTGCTTTGTCGTTGTTAGTGAAAGTAATGCACGATTTCTTTGTGAGATAGTCGAATAAACAATGTCAATTTCATCATCCCTAAAGTGGACTTGATAACCATTAACTGTATCCCGTTTAAAAATGATCTTTTTTTGATTGAAATATGGCTTTAACCAATGATTTTCCTCTAAGAGGAATTGTAGATTTGTTTTATCTAGCATGTCTTCCATATTTTTATTATAATTGTGATGTGTTGAAAGCGCTTTCTTTTGTTCTGAGTTTTATGAAAGTACTTTCTAAATAGACTCTCATAAAAATTTTTCGTGTAATATAGTGTTATGAATTTATTGTCTAAACTTACATTTTTACCACCATGTAATCAGGTAAATCATCATTATCAATTTAAGTGGTCTGCCTCTGGTTTTCAGTTTGCGTTTTCCGGCAAAACGATTGAGCTTCAAATTACGAGTCATCATACGTTATACGGGCCTGTTATATTATCAGTATTTGTGGATGATGAAGTTTATCATAAGATTGACTTAATCGAAGGTAGCCATACATATACAATTCCATTTTCAAAGAAAGGAACCATGCATGTGAAAATCATCCAGATTACTGAACTACAGTATGGATTCTTTCAATTAGAAGATATACGAGTGGATGGAGAAATCTCTAAGTGGGATAAACCTCATGGATCGATTCTCTGGATTGGTGATTCTTTATCTGCAGGTTACGGCCTAGAATCTGATACTACACCACTGGTATTCAATACACACTTTGAAGATTGTACGCATGCATATCCTTATCTAGTTTCACATGCATTAAATACGACTCCAATTATTATTGCATATAGCGGTAACGGTATTCTTTCTCGTTGGATTCCCGAAACAGAAGAAAAGGTTAATGATGAAGATATTCTACCAAGTATCTTCCCTTATGATTTGGATGAAAATCCATCTTGGGTCATCATCAACCTCGGAACCAACGACGCATCATATACAAGAGGTATCCATGAGCGTGAACAATGTTTCCAAAAGTTATATATCGACTTTATTCAAACGTTAAAAGCAAAGTTTCCTAACGCAAAGTTCCTACTGTGTTATGGTCTTATGGAAGAAACACTACTTTCTTCCGTTCAAAAAGTTGCCGAAAAAACTTCTAGTTTGTTTTTAAGATTTGAAACTGCAACTGAAAAAGATGGCTTCTGTTTTGCAAGCCATCCAAATAAAGCATCTCAGTTAAACGCAGCAAATACTCTCATCCATTTCATTCGTACACATAACGAGGAAACCCTATGATTCGAAACATCCGATTAAATACAAAAACAAAACAAATCATTCAAAGTGTTTATCCTACAATGTCCTCTTTACAGCAGAGTATTGCGGATTATTTCCTGGAAAATACTGAGCTTTTAGATTTCTCATCAAAGCGTATTAGTAAGATACTTTACGTTTCTGAACCTACTCTATCCAGATTTGCGCAAAAGTGTAATTTTAAAGGCTATCGTGAATTCATTTATGAATATAGCAATGACCTTCAAAACTGTGAATTCGATTCTTCAGATGAAAGCCAGCATATCAAAGAGGATATTCAGAGCCAGTACTTTGACTCTCTTAAAAACAAATGTGTTGAGATTGCCGAACAAGATTTTGACCACTTACAGGAGATTTTTGATCAAGCCGGAAAGATATACGTCTATGGAGAAGGATTTGCGTCAACGATTGCCAATACATTTCAATATCGTTTAATCAATCTTGGCTATGATATTTCTATCATCCCAAATGTAGATTTTCTGCAATTGCGCTCGCAACTCATTCAACATAATGACTTGTTTATTTATATCTCTATGCAGGATGAACCAACAATCGATTCCGTATCCTTCACACATCTACTCACGCATGAACCCTACGCCATTTATATCGGACAGGCAAATACTAAACTAGATAAGAAACCTACATTCACGGAGTTTTATCAAATTCCAAACACAAAAGATACTGTATGTAGTCCACTCATTCCATTTATTGTTTTTATTGATTTACTGACAAATTATATTCAATTTAAATCTCAAAAATAAAAATCGGCACTATACCGATTTTTATTTATTAAATACCGTCTTCCGCTTCAACTTCTTTGTGTTGAACAAGTTCAAAACGCATGACTTGTGTCTTACCTGTCTCAATTGTCTGAGCAGCTAAGGAATCAATATCATTTGCGAAGCTTCTTGTTAGGTTAGCTTCCACAATCATTCCTAAGTTTGAACCAGATAATACAACAATCTTGTATTGTTCCTGAAGCTTCATTGCAAGTTCAACAGAAACTTTAAATGGTGAACCACCAACTAAGTCTGTAAATACGAGGATTCCATCTGTGCAATCCTTCAAGGAAGCGAAAGCTGCTTCCAATTTCTTTTCGAGATCATCCGTAGAATCTTCTTGGACGAAGTCTACCGCATGATAATGTTCTGGTTTACCACCAATGAGTTCTACTGAACTTGTTAGGCCACTAGCAAAATGTCCGTGTCCTGTAACAACAATACCAATCATAACATTCCTCCTTATTTAGAATATGGATATAAGATTACACCCTTTACAACGCGGTTAACCTCGCCTGTTGGACATGGATTATCCGGTGTGAAGTGATTGCGAATTGACGCAAATAATGCCATCAATTGTGCAACGATAATAAAGTCTAAACCTACAAAGACATTATCCTTCGCTGGTGTATCAAAACAATAATAATAGTTCGCAAGAGATTTGGCTAGTTCACATGGCGTATTACATACAACCATAATGCGATTTTCTTTGCGTTGACCTGACATTTCTTTCAATAGGTCAAGTTCATATTGTCTTTGATATTCACCATCAGAGAGATATAGAACTGTTAATGTTGTGTTATCGATGATGGACTTAGGACCATGGCGGAAACCTAAAGGTGTATCATACATCGTTACAATCTTACCAGCGTTTAATTCCAACATCTTTAGTGCGGATTCCTGGGCAATACCCTTCAATGTATTTGTGCCTAAGTATACGATTCTACCGTAGTCAAACGCATCATCGAATTCCTTAATTATAGGCCAATCTTCTTCAACAAGTTGTTTTGCGGCACCAATCACATCATTTACAGCAGCGACTGCTTCATCAAAGTGATCTAGGCTAAAGCATAACACTGTTGCAAGATACATATTTGTAAAGCTTGATGTCATTGCAAAGCTCTTATCCAATGTTTCAGGTGTTAAATTAATTGCGAGGCAACGATCCCCTTCTGTATTTGCACGCTTGCTTAAAGCACCATCTTTATTACATGTAATGAATAAATGATATAGATTGTCATTCACTGCTTCTACAGACTGAATTGCGCCAATCGATTCAGGGGAGTCACCTGAGCGACCATAGCTGATTAATAAAGTAGGCTTATGTGCAGATACATAATTTTCAGGTGTAGCTGTCAAGTCTGTTGTGGCATAGCTCTTTACCTTGTAGTTTAACTTACGATTTAAATAGGAATATAATGCGTTTCCAACAAACTCACTTGTGCCAGCACCTGTCAAAATTACATCATAGTCTTCCTGATGAATAACTTTATTGATAAATGCTTTAATCTCTCCTGCACGCGAGCGTACTTGTTCAATTGTCTTCTCCCAAGTTGAAGGCTGTTGGTGGATTTCTGTGGCTGTAAATGTTGCCTTTAATGATTCTAATTCTTCATTTGTATAATTAAATATGGACATTGTTTTCCTCCTTTTGTACCTGTCTTATCTAATTTGTATTATAACAATCAGAAATTACGATTAGAATAAATTAACTGAAAGATGTCAAATCATTATCGAAAAGTATAAGTGTCAAAAGAGATAAATAAAATCAATAGTGCTATGATAAACATAGAAAGTAATTCATGAGGGAATAAAATATGTTTATTAAAAGTAATCGTGTATGGATAGCCGGTGACTTTATCCCAGCTGTCATTGAAATTTCTGAAGGTAAAATCAAGGGTATTTACCCTGCTGAAGATCATACTGCAGATGTTGATTATGGTAATCGTCGTATTGTGCCAGGATTTATTGACATCCATTGTCATGGTGCGTATGGCTATGATACAAACTACGCAGAACCTGAGGGACTTAAGAAATGGGCAAAAGGAATTCCAAGTGAAGGTGTTACAGGTTTCCTTTCCACAACAATCACTGAATTAAACCCAGTACTAACAAAAGCCGTTAAGAATGTTGCGGCTGTTAAGCGTGAACACGTAGCCGGCAGAGATGGTGCTGATATCATCGGTATTCATTTTGAAGGTCCATACCTTGATATGAAATACAAAGGAGCACAACCACCAGAAGCTATCGTTCCACCACACGTAGATGAATTTATTCAGTACCAAAAGGACGCAGAAGGACTCATCAAAGTAATTACATTAGCTCCTGAACATGATCCAGAACTTGCACTTACAAAATACTGCAGTGCACATCATGTTGCGGTATCAATCGGACACTCTGGTGCAACCTTCCAAGAAGGTATTATCGCTGTCGCAAATGGTGCAAAATCTATCACGCATACATACAATGGACAATCTCCATTCAACCACCGCGCAAATGGTGTAACCGGTCTAGCTCTACGTCTTCGCGATTTGTATAGTGAAGTCATCTGCGACTGTAACCACTCAACACCTGAAGCACTCAATATCTTCTTCAATGCGAAAGGCAAAGACCATGCAATCATGATCTCTGATGCGCTAATGGCAAAGGGATTCGAACCAGGCTCTAAATTTATGTTTGGTGGACATGAAATCGAAATCTATCCAGATGGAAGTGCTCACCTAACTGAGAGTGGAAGTCTAGCAGGTTCTACAATGCGTATGAACGAAGGACTAAGAAACTTAGTTGAAAGAGCTGGCGTTCCATTTGATTCAGCTCTTAACGCTGCCACAATTAACCCTGCTACACTATTAAACATGCATGATCATATCGGTAAGTTATGTACAGGATATGATGCGGATATCGTTGTCTTAAACGATGACTATAGCGTTGAGGAAACCTACTGCAAAGGTATTGCTCAATTACAAAAATAGGTACTTCTATGACAAAAAGCCCAAATAAAAAAAGACCATCCATCTTTGATGATGGTAATGTGCAAAAGCACGGAGCGATTGCCGGAAGAAACATTTACATTGATGATAAAGGTCAAACCATCATGTATATCTCCCGTACACAAACAGGATATATTCTAAAAGAGAAAGACGCGAAGAACTTCAATCTCTATCACAATCGTATCGCACTTGGTATCGCCGTAGCGATGTTACTGATGAGCCTAACAAGTGATTGGAGAATCTCCATAATTGCTGGTTTTGTACTGTTTGGTGTACTACAATATCGCTTTGTAAAATCTTGGCTACCAACATTACCACAGATTCCTAACTTTAAACCGAAACAGAAAAAGTCATTCATCGAAGGACTTGTAGAAACAAATAATAAAGGACGTTGTATTCTACTCGCTGTATTATATGCTTTATTAGGTATCTTACTAGTAGTAAACGGAATTCTCATTAAGAGTGATATCGTTGTCATTATCTTTGAAGTAGCTACTATGCTTGCATGTTTATACATGAGTGCACAGTATGTTATCGCAATCTCAAAAATGAAATAAACAAAATGAGTTACGGATATTTCCCTAACTCATTTTTCATTCATCTATTTACGAATTATTTCAATCTGGATACTTCTTGGAGTGCTTGATATAGGGCCGTCATTGCCTGTATATCCTCTTTTGTACTACCCGCAAAAATACTACTTTCAAATATATTCTTTTTAACTCTTGCGATGAAAATTAACTTCTGATGATCTAGATGAATTTCTAATACTGTTTTCATATTGTTTTGATTGATTGTGGCAGATCGTACTTCCTCTTGATATTTTCTACCACCAACTGTTTCAATCAAAATGGTATTTCCACTAACCTGTACTGTATATTTGCGGATACAATATCGTTTGACTAAACTCATGATTAAAAAACCGATGATTACACCCAATATCGCAACCCAACCAAATCCTGTTAATGATTTTGATAAGGGGTGATAGTCAGGTATGAAATACCACATAACAGCTCCCAAAATAGATGTCGGTAACATGAGTGCAGCAGGAAAACAAATTCCCATTAACATTTCATCGCGTGGTTCACTTGCATAAAATTGATATTCTCTCATACATTCAGAATACTATTCTTATCATTTTTTTCAATATCATTATTACGATATGGTACATATATCAATATCTTATGTACAATCCTTCCCCAACGATAAAGAACCGAACTTAATCGGTTCTCTTTCTATACTTACTTTGTAAAGTATTCAACTGCAGCCTTAAATAACAACTGTTGATTTTCGATATCTGGTACGTTCTTATATAGGTTATCACCATTTCGTTCAGAATGTCCCATCTTACCAAGGATTCGTCCATCTGGTGAAGTGATTCCTTCAATCGCATAGACAGAATCGTTTGGATTGAAATGGATATCTGAAGTTGGCTGTCCTTCAAAGTCAACGTATTGTGTCGCAATCTGACCATTGTCAATCAAGGTTTGAACAACATTATCTTTTGCGACAAATCTTCCTTCACCATGGCTAATCGCTACTGTATGAATATCTCCAACATTCATATATTTCATCCAAGGTGATTGATTACATGCAACTCTTGTCTTAACGAGTTTGGATTGGTGTCTTCCAATTGTGTTAAATGTCAGTGTTGGACGGAATTCATCTGGTTCCATAATCTTGCCATATGGCACAAGTCCAAGTTTAACAAGCGCTTGGAATCCGTTACAGATACCAATCATTAAACCTTCTCTATGATTGAGTAAGTCTTCTACTGCTTCTTTCACCTTTGGATTGCGGAAGAAGGAAACGATAAACTTCGCAGAACCATCTGGCTCATCTCCACCTGAGAAACCTCCTGGAAGTGCGATGATTTGGCTACGACCAATCGCATCCACAAATCTTTCTACACTATCCTCAATGTCTTTTGCGGTTAGGTTCTTGATCACAAAGATTTCTGTTTCAGCACCCTCTCGCTTGAATGCACGTGCAGTATCATATTCACAGTTTGTGCCTGGGAATACAGGAATTAAGACATGCGGAGTTTCAACTGTATAACTTGCATGCATGTCAAATTTACGTTCTACAGATACTGGCTTGATTTCCTTTTCGCTCTGCTTGATATTGCAAGGATATACTGATTCCAACTTCTCTTCATAGCGAGTTTGTAATTCATCTAATGAGATTATTTCATCCTTTGTACGTAATTCAAACTCTCCAATAGTCTTTCCTAATAATTCTAGATCTTCAATTTCTTCATCTGTCTCTAATAAGAAGCCACCATAGCACTTCTTAAAGAGTCGATTGATATTTACATCTTCTTCTAGCGCAAAACCAATACGATTACCAAGACTACACTTAAGAAGTGCTTCTACTGTACCACCATGTTCAAGTGCACAAGCAGACTTGACACAACCTGAGCTGATTAATGAATAAACCTTATCAAATACATCGCGTACACTCTTGAAGTCCGCAATACCATTCTCATCATATTCTGGCATTACTGCATAGATATAATGATCTTTAGCCTTCCACTCATTTGTAATAATGCGAGAGGCTTTCGCAGTGGATACCGCAAAGGCGATAAGCGTAGGCGGAACATCGATATCCTCGAATGTTCCTGACATGGAATCTTTCCCACCGATCGCAGCGACTTCTAATTCTGCTTGAGCTTTGAGTGCACCAAGTAGTGCCGCAAATGGCTTGCCCCACTTCTCTGGATTATCACCCGTACGTCCAAAGTATTCTTGGAATGATAACCATGCATGTTTAGGATCAATACCAGCCGCAACTAGTTTGGACATTGCTTCTATCACTGCAACCATCGCACCCTTATATGGTGATAAGGACGATAACTCTGGATCATAGCCATAGGCCATGAGTGATGCAGTATCCGTTTCACCGTTTAGTACTGGTATCTTAGCAGCCATTACTTGGCTTGGCGTCATTTGGTATTTACCACCAAATGGCATACATACTGTTCCACTACCAATCGTTGCGTCAAAGCGTTCTGCCAAACCTTTTTGACTACAGATATTTAAATCTTCTACAAGCTTATCCATGCCTGCACGAAGACTTTCTACTTGAACCTCTTCTTCTGGTTGGTCTTCACCAACCACAACAGATGTATGTCTACTTGCGCCGTTTGTATTCAAGAACTCACGAGAGATATTTACAATTTCTTCTCCCTGTAGGGTCATAATCATGCGTGGTTCTTCAGTAACTTCTGCGACAATTGTTGTCTCAAGGTTTTCCATGCTTGCAAGTTCTTGGAACTTTTGCGCATCTTCTTTTCTAACCACAACAGCCATACGTTCTTGGGATTCACTGATTGCTAGTTCTGTTCCATTTAAGCCTTCGTATTTCTTTGGAACTTTATTTAAATCAATCACCAATCCATCTGCGAGTTCACCAATGGCTACCGCTACACCACCTGCACCAAAGTCATTACAACGTTTGATGAGTTTTGCGGCTTCTGGATTACGGAATAATCTTTGTAGCTTGCGCTCTTCTGGCGCATTACCCTTTTGAACTTCAGCCCCACAGCTTTCTAATGATTCAATATTGTGTGACTTTGAAGAACCCGTTGCGCCACCGCAACCATCACGTCCTGTACGTCCACCTAATAAGATGACGACATCACCTGGTTCTGGTCTTAAACGAACAACGTTTTCCTCTGGCGCTGCCGCAATGACTGCACCAACTTCCATACGTTTCGCAACGTATCCTGGATGATAGATTTCACGTACTAGACCTGTTGCTAGACCAATCTGATTACCGTAGGAACTATATCCAGCTGCTGCAGTCGTCACAATCTTTCGCTGTGGCAGTTTACCCTTCATTGTTTCGTTAATTGGTTTTAACGGATCAGCAGCACCTGTTACACGCATTGCTTGATATACATAACTACGTCCTGAAAGTGGATCACGAATTGCACCACCAAGACAGGTTGCAGCACCACCAAATGGTTCAATTTCCGTAGGATGGTTATGTGTTTCATTCTTAAACATGAGTAACCAATCCTGATCTTCACCATCGACATCAACTTTAATCTTAACGGAACATGCATTAATTTCTTCCGACTCATCTAAGTCTGTTAACTTACCATATTTCTTTAATGCCTTAGCTCCAATCGTACCCAAATCCATTAAGCATACCGGCTTTGGTGTACGACCAGCATAGATATGACTACGTAAGTCTAAATAATTTAAATACGTATTTTTTACATATTCAGGTTGAATCTCTACATCATCGATGACCGTATGGAATGTTGTATGACGACAATGATCTGACCAATAGGTATCGATGACACGCACCTCTGTAATCGTCGGGTTTCTGCATTCAATTTTTTGGAAGTATTCCTGCATGAACTTGAGGTCTTCTAAATCCATCGCAAGTCCATGTTCCTGAAGGAATTTCTTTAAACCTTCTTCATCCAACTTGATAAAACCATCAATCACTGGTGGAAGTTCTGGAGTTTCAAAAGACATGATAATTGTCTCTGGCTTCTCTAAACTTGCGATACGAGCTTCTACTGGGTTGATTAGAGTTTCTTCAATAAGCTTCTTTTCTTCATCTGTAAACTTACCTTTGATGTAATAAAGACGTGCTGTCTTTACAGTAGGTTTTTGTTTCATGGAACTGAGTTGAATACACTGTGCACAAGAATCTGCACGTTGATCAAACTGTCCAGGTAAATATTCTGTCGCAAGAATATATTCATCATAATCCGGTGTAGGTGCTTCTTCTTCATAGAAGAAATCTACTTGAGGTTCTGAAAGAATTGTGTACTTTGCGGCAATGTAATCTTCTTCGTCTACATTTTCTAAATCATATCGATTTAAAACACGTACAGCTTCAACCTTTTGATTACGTAAGGCAACGTGTAAATCATTTAATATGGATTTGGCTTCTACTGCATATGCAGGTTTCTTCTCCACAAAACAACGGAATACTGTCATTGTTTTACCACCTTTCTGCCGATATCTGTACGATAGTGCATATCTGTAAAATGAATATCTTTAATCTTATCGTAAGAGAGTTGCAGTGCTTGTTCTAGCGTATCACCAACTGCACTAACTCCGAGTACACGTCCACCGTTTGTATAGTACTTTCCATCTTTCCATGCTGTACCTGCATGATAAATGGTCACACCTTCAACCTGTCCATAATCATCTAAACCATCGATTTCATAGCCTTTATGATATTTCTGTGGATATCCTCCACTTGCTAGAATGACACATGCACAGGCTTTATCTTCCCATTCAATTGTAACTTCTGATAATTTCTCATCGTGTACTGCTCGCATGATTGTTAATAAATCTGTCTTTAATAAAGGTAATACAACTTGTGTCTCAGGATCTCCAAAGCGACAATTATACTCAACAACTCTTGGCCCTTCTGGTGTTAACATCAAGCCAAAGTATAGACAACCTTTGAATGGTCTTCCTTCTTGATTCATCGCTTCAATAGTTGGTAAAAAGATTGTATTCATGCATGTTTCCGCAATCTCTTTTGTATAGAATGGAGATGGCGCAATCGTACCCATACCACCCGTATTTAAACCTTCATCATTATCTAATGCACGTTTATGATCCATCGAAGATATCATCGGCACCACTACATGTCCATCTGTAAACGCTAGTACTGATACTTCTGGTCCTGTCATAAACTCTTCAATAACGATTTGTTTACCAGCTTGTCCAAAAGCTTGATCAACCATCAATTCATTGACTGCTTGAACAGCTTCCTCTTCTGTTTGGGCAATCAAGACACCCTTACCAAGTGCCAAACCATCAGCCTTTAATACCGTTGGATAACGGTTCTCTGTGCGAATATAGTTGATAGCTTCTTGCGCATCAGAGAATACTGCATAACCAGCAGTTGGTATCTGATACTTTTTCATTAAGTTTTTCGCAAATACTTTTGATGATTCAATGATTGCCGCATTTGCGTTTGGTCCAAAACATGGAATTCCTTCCATTTCAAGAATATCGACCATGCCCATCGCAAGAGGATCATCTGGTGTTACTACACAGAAATCCACCTTTTCATTTTTTGCAAGTTCAACCATGTTGGCTAAATCAATTGCACTGACACTTACGCACTTGGCATCTGCCGCAATGCCACCATTGCCAGGGGCGCAAATAATTTCTTCAATCGTAGGATTCTCTTTTAGTTTACGAATGATCGCATGTTCACGACCACCGGAACCAATTACTAAAACCTTCATAGACTACCTCCTCTTAATGATGGAATAAACGTACACCATTACATACCATGACAATATCGTACTTATCACAAGTATCAATCACATGGTCATCACGAATGGAACCACCTGGTTGTACCACATATTTCACACCACTCTTATGTGCTCTTTCGATATTATCTCCAAATGGGAAGAACGCATCCGATCCAAGTGCTACATCGTGTTGTTGCTTGATCCAGGCTTTCTTCTCTTCTCTTGTAAATACTGATGGTTGTTCGGTAAAGAACTGCTGCCACGCACCATCTTGCAATACATCTTCATAATCTTCTGAAAGATAAATATCGATTGTATTATCACGGTCTGCTCTACGAATATCTTCTTTAAATGGTAGATTCAAAACTTTCTCATGTTGACGCAACCACCAATTATCTGCTTTACTACCTGCAAGTCTTGTACAGTGAATACGGGATTGTTGTCCAGCACCTACACCGATGACCTGTCCATCCTTTGCGTATACAACGGAGTTAGATTGTGTGTACTTAAGTGTAATCATGGCAATTAACAAATCTAATTTTGCTTGTTCTGTGAGTTCTGTATTCTTTGTTACAAAATTCGTAAGTAATGATTTATCGATACGTACATTATTTCTACCTTGTTCAAAGTAAATTCCAAATACTTGTTTTCTTTCGATCTCTTCTGGAACATATGTTGGATCGATTTGAATCACAGCGTAATTACCTTTTTTCTTTGCTTTTAGAATTTCTAGTGCTTCTTCTGTATAACCTGGTGCGATAACACCATCGGATACTTCTTTCTTTAATAATAATGCTGTATCTTTATCACAAATATCAGATAATGCCGCAAAATCACCATAAGAACTCATACGATCTGCACCACGCGCCCTAACATAAGCACATGCAAGCATAGATAATTCTTCGTCACCTGTAAAATATATC
>USIC01000003.1 GCA_900554555.1 uncultured Solobacterium sp.
TGGAAATCTACGATGATCATTCTGTAAAGATTTTCCTCGATAAAGTTTACGTAGAAGGTACTTTAGAGCACGAACAGACACAATACACAGACTCTTACTATATTCAAACAAAAGATAAGAAGTATTTTATGAGTATCAATCATGATACTGTATCTGTTCCTGTAGAGGTAAATGGTAATCTTGTTTCTTTAGTATTTAAGTTTGTTAGTAATGTTCCATTTACACAAATTGATTTACCACAAAAATAATCATGCAATTATAAAGTGAACCTCCTAAGTTTTCTATAATAACTTAGAAGGTTCACATTTAAGTTATATTACTTCGCCTTTATAGGAAACCATCCCATATTAAGACGAACTTCCTTTCGTTCTAAATCAGTATTCGTATAACAACAACTGTCAAAACCGATTAAGGTAAAACCTGCATGCAGGTAGAAGTCAACTGCATTTATATTTGATGATTGTGTCTCTAAAATCAATGTACGATAGTTTTTTTCTACTGTAATCTTTTTGGCAATGTCTAACAACTTCTTACCATACCCTTGCCCTCTCAACTTCTCATCAACAAATAGTTCTGTAATAATCAATCGATTGGTCCAACTCTCTGGGCAAATTTCAATTGCTGCAAGTAATTTGTTATCTTCTGTAATACCAAAGGCTTCCGCATCTTCCCACCAGTCTTCGTAAAGCTTATCCTGGTATTCGCAGTCCTCTAATCTATGTATAAATGGTTTCGTAAATTTTTTCTTTTGAATTGAAATCTGAAAACCATCATCTGTTTTTTGCATATTTACATCGTAGTATTCTTTCGATGTGTATTCAATAGGTAACAGTGTTCCTTTCCATGTATCTTTCCTTAATTTATGAATGATATAGTTTTTCATCATTTCGCTCCGTTTAACAAATATAAACTGTATGAATTAAAGTTTTTCTATAATGCGCCTAAATCTTGTAATGTACCATTCCCTTCTGGCTGAATATTTTCTAGTTTGATATTTGGATTTCTCTTTTGTAAGTATCCTGCAAATCTTCTCGCTTCGCCTTTATCTCGGCAGCTAAGTGAGAAGGTTTTTTCTTTGTTTGTAAGATAGATGGTTAACTTTCCGTGTTTTCCTTCTTCGACCTTCACCTCTTGAATATCCATTGTGGATTCTTCATGCATGTCTAATCCTATACATGCAATCATACGATCGTTTAGAATCCAACTGCGGTCAATCACACCGCCTTTTTCGTATTCTTCGATATTTCGAATGGATTTTAGTGCCCGTGATATTTTAAATTTCTTTGTATAGTACATCACTAGGATAACACCCAAGATAGCTGTGCCTACCATCATAGCATAGCGTAATTCTTGAATCCCCTTCTTTTGATAGAAAAATGCTAATGCGAATACTAGAAATACAAGTGGTGTCATGAATGGTCCATACAATAAACTATTTAGTGACTGGTAGTATTTTTTAATCATATTGTTAAATCCCTCAACGAACATATCATACCATATATAAAAAACAGATAATGAAGAATGTCTTCACTATCTGTTTCATTTATCCTTTGACGTTTAATCTGTTCAATGCTTTCTTTAATGCGATTTCTGCACGAACTTGATCGACGTTCTTATCATTTGACTGTAGACGTTGTTCTGCTCGGATCTTCGCAGCGATTGCACGTTCGACATCAATCTCATCTTTATTTTCGATTGCGTCGACCATGATTTCGGCTTTGTTATCTCTAAAGTAGAATAGTCCTCCAGTCACCGCATATTCCATTCGTTTGCCGGATTCGACTGTTGTCATCTTACCTATTCGCAACATTGTCACAATTGGCATATGTTCAGGTAAGATACCTCTTTGTCCATCTTGTGTTTCTATATTTAGGATGGATGTATCTAACTCTTTATATACACCGTGTGGTGTTACGATGCGGCAATGAATCATACTCATTTCAGTGACTCTGCCTTCTTAACAACGTCTTCGATTGTTCCAACACTTAGGAATGCGGCTTCCGGTAAATCATCGTATTTTCCTTCAAGAATTTCTTTGAAGCTTCTAACTGTATCTGCGACTGGTACATAAATACCTGGAATTCCTGAGAACTGTTCCGCAACGGAGAATGGCTGTGATAGGAAGTTACGAACACGACGTGCTCTTGCGACAATCTTCTTGTCTTCTTCACCTAATTCTTCCATACCTAAGATTGCGATAATATCTTGAAGTTCACGATATCTTTGTAGGATTTGCTGCACTTGACGAGCAACCTCATAATGTTCATCCCCAATCACAAGTGGATCTAACATACGTGAAGAAGAGCCTAATGGGTCAACCGCTGGATATATACCTAGCGCAGCGATGGAACGGTCTAATACAAGACGTGCATCCAAGTGTGAGAATGTTGTTGCTGGAGCTGGGTCTGTTAAGTCGTCGGCAGGCACATAAATTGCTTGTACGGATGTAATAGAACCCTGATCGGTTGATGTAATTCTCTCTTGTAATCTACCCATTTCTGTCGCAAGGGTTGGCTGGTATCCTACTGCAGATGGCATACGACCAAGTAGTGCGGATACTTCTGAACCTGCTTGGGTGAAACGGAAGATGTTATCAATAAATAGTAATACATCCTGATGTTCTTCATCACGGAAGTATTCAGCCATTGTTAGTGCGGATAGTGCTACACGCATTCTCGCACCTGGTGATTCATTCATCTGCCCATATGTAAGAACAGTGTTCTTTAATACACCTGATTCTTCCATTTCATGGTACATGTCGTTACCTTCACGTGTACGTTCACCGACACCCGCAACGACGGAACGTCCACCATGCTCAATTGCGATATTGTGGATTAATTCCTGCATTAAGACTGTCTTACCTACACCAGCACCACCGAATAGACCAATCTTACCACCCTTTGAATAAGGACAGAGTAAGTCGATAACCTTGATACCTGTTTCTAGGATTTCGCTGGTTGTCTGTTGTTGTGCAAATGTTGGAGCGTCTCTATGAATTGGTAATTTGTGTTTTGCGTGTACCTCACCTAATCCATCAATTGGCTCACCAAGTACATTAAACATACGTCCTAATACTTCATCACCAACTGGTACTTCGATTGGTGCCCCTGTATCTGTACATTCCATGCCACGAACCAGTCCATCTGTTGATGACATCGCAATGCAGCGAACAACATCGTCTCCGATGTGTTGTGCTACTTCTGCGGTCATTGATGTCTGATCGTCAGTCTTTACTTTAATTGCGTTATTGATGGAAGGTAGGTGTTCCGGGTCAAAGCGAATATCAATGACCGGTCCAATGACCTGTACAATTTTTCCTGTAACACTCATTGTTTTACCTTCTTTCTATACGGCACTTGAGCCACCAACAATTTCCGTTATTTCCTGGGTAATTGCGGCTTGTCTTGCCTTATTGTATTCGAGTTTCAGTGTTGTGCTTAACTCATCTGCGTTATCTGAAGCTGCCTTCATCGCTACACGACGGCTTCCTTGTTCTGCGGTTGTGGATTCCATCCAGTCTGAATACGTCACATCAGTAATCATCATTGGAATCAAACTATCCAATATAGTAGATGGATCTGGTTCGAATAGTGTTTCTTGATGTTCTCCAGTTTTTTCTTTCTTTTGATCTGGATTGATTGTACATGGTAGTAACACATCAAATTCAGGTGTAAATGTCATTGTGTTTACAAATCTTGTATATAAAATCTGTACCTTACCAACTTGACCTGCTTGATAGCGTGCTACACCATCCTCAACACATTTCTTTAAATCTGCAAACGAGATTTTATCTGATGAGATTTGTTCTTCATTAACGATATTAAATCCTGCTTCTTTTAACTGGTGATGGATTGCAGTTCCAACTAAGAATACCGGGTCAGCAGGATCCAATGTTTCTCTTGCTAACTTGAAAACATTCTGGTTGTATCCACCACATAAGCCTAAATCAGAACAGAATATGATCGTCATTGTATGTGGGTTCTGATTATGTACAAGGTATTTACTTTCAACATCTTGGTTGTTTGCGACAATATCATTGACTGTATCTTGTAAACGTTGTGCATATTCACGGTTGGCTTCCATCTTTTTTCTTTGTTTAAGAAGCTTTGCGTTGGCAATCATCTCCATCGCTTTTGTAATCTTTTTGGTGGAGTTGACAGACTTAATTCTGCTACGCAAAGCCTGTCTGGATTGTGCCATCTTAGTTTACCCCTTTAACAAGTACGTATTGTTCGATTACTTTATCCATTACTTCCGTAATCTTAGAACGTAGTTCATCATTGATGACTGCTTCTGTTTCTATTCGATCGCATACGTCTTTTGCGTTTTCTTTGAAATATCTGTGAATACTCTTTTCAAAGCTTGCGATATCTTCGATTTCAACACGGTCTAAATAACCATTCTTCGCAGCGAACAAGGATAATACTTGTTCTGTCATAGATAATGGTTGATATTGTCCTTGCTTGAGAAGTTCTGTTAATTTGGCACCATGACTCAAAATCTTCTTAGTGACTGGATCAAGGTCAGAACCAAATTGTGAGAATGACAACATTTCATGGTATTGTGCTAAGTCTAACTTCAAGGTTGAAGATACACTCTTCATCGCCTTTGTCTGTGCGTTAGAACCTACACGGGATACAGATAGACCAGAGTCTACGGCCGGTCTTACACCAGCTGCGAAAAGATCGGTCTGTAAGAAAATCTGTCCGTCTGTAATTGAAATAACGTTAGTTGGGATATATGCAGAGATATCACCAGCCTGTGTTTCGATAATTGGAAGTGCTGTAAGTGATCCTCCACCTAAGGCATCAGATAACTTCGCAGCTCTTTCAAGTAATCTACTATGTAAGTAGAATACGTCACCTGGATACGCTTCACGTCCTGGTGGTCTTCTTAATAATAGGGACATGGTACGGTACGCAACTGCGTGTTTTGACAAGTCATCGTACACAATTAATACATCCTTACCCTGTTCCATCCATTCTTCACCAATTGCACAACCTGCATATGGCGCAATGTATTGTAATGGAGCACTTGCGGAAGCACCTGCGTTAACGATTGTTGTGTATGACATCGCATCACTTTCACGTAACTTCTGTACTAAACGAGCAACTGTACTTTCCTTTTGTCCGATAGCGACATAGATACAGTTTACATTCTTTCCTTTTTGGTTGATGATTGCGTCGATTGCGATTGCGGTCTTACCCGTTTCACGATCACCGATAATTAATTCACGTTGACCCTTACCAATTGGAATCATTGAGTCGATAACCTTTAAACCAGTCATTAATGGCTGGTATACGGATTTTCTGGTCATGACACCTGGCGCAACTCTTTCAATTGGACGTGACTTATTACTAACGATTGGTTCACCACCATCGACTGCTTCACCAAGCGCATTTACAACTCTTCCAAGTAATGCATCACCGACTGGTACTTCAACGATTCTACCAGTACGCTTTACTTCATCGCCTTCGCGAATCAAAGTATCGTGACCAAGTAATACGGCACCGATATGGTCTTCTTCTAAGTTCAATACCATTCCCATAACACCATGTGGGAATTCTAAAAGTTCTGAGGACATTGCTTTATCGATGCCCTGGACCATGGCAATTCCATCGCCGACGCTAATAACGTAGCCGACATCATCGGACTGAATCTTTTGTTCATAGTTTTTGATTTGATCTTTGATCAAAGAACTGATTTCTTCTGGTCTGATTTGACTCATGCCTGTCCTCCTTTCAATATCGCATTCTTCATGCGTTCAATTTTTGTTTTTGTTGTGATATCTGTAACGTTGTTGCCGACGGTTACTTTAATACCTGCGATAATTTGTGGATCGATATGGTTTTCAATTGTAACTGTCTTCTTTGTTTTTTGGATGAGTGCTTCTTGAATTCTATTTAAGTCTTCTTGACTTAATTTACGTGCGGAATGAACCACTGCTTTAACGATACCTAGTTCCTCATTTGCGAGTGTTTCAAACTTGCGTAGAATTTCATCGATATAGGTGACTCTTCCACGATCAACTAGTAATTTCAGTAGATTTAAAATATCCTGATCAACAACTTTACCAAATACATTTGTTATAAAGTTCTTCTTTTCTTCTTTTGTTATTTTTACTGCACGCAAGAATAATTCAACCTCATTGTTTTCTTTTAAGATTTTTAACAATGATTCACATTGTGCTTTCTTCTCGCGAACTGTGTTATTTTCAGTTGCTAGCTCGAACAGTCCTTGTCCATAGCGTTCAGCTATCTCATTCACCATTGCCAACTGTTTCCTTTACGAACGCATCAATTGCTTGACGGTCAACTTTTTCGCCTTCGTGTTCACCAATTAACTTACCGGCAGCACTGAATGCGACATCAACCATTTCTTTCTTCATGGATGCGTACATCTCTCTGCGTTCAGCTTCGATCTGTTCTTGTGCACGCTGTTTTACAGCTGCAGCTTCTTTATCAGCTTGGGCAAGGATTTGTTTCTTTTCTTGCTTTGCTTGCTGAATTGCAGCACTTACGATTTCTTCTGATTTTGTAGATGCAGTATTCAACTGCTCTAATGCAACCTTACGATCTGCAAAGGCTTCTTCTTTTGCCTTTTGACTTAACGCAAGTTCTTCTTGCATCTTTTCTGCTCTAGCATCTAAGAAGTTTTTCACTGATGCCCATAGAAAATGTTTTGCAATCAGAAATAAAACAAGTGTACTACAAAGTTGAGTCAGCACTGTCAAACCATTTGGAAATAACTGTTCTACAATATTGACTTCCATAGTTACCTGAAAGCCTCAATTAGTATACGAAAATAAGAAGAATAGAAACTAACAAACCGTAAATAGCACATGTTTCAGATAACGCAATACCCAAAATCATTGTGGAACGAATCTTTGATTCTGCTTCTGGATTCTTACCGATAGCGTCACATGCGTGAGCAGCTACTGTACCTTCACCTAAACCTGTCATGAATCCTGTAAATACTGCGATACCTGCACCAATTGCGATTAAACCCTTTTCCATAATTTTTTCTCCTTTTAATCTTTTTCTTCTTCAGGAATATCGTTTCCTAAAAGTACGATTGTCAAAGTGACAAACACCAATGTTTGAATAAACCCTGCAAATAAATCAAAATACATATGTAATACCGGGGTGATAATTGGAGCCATGAAATTAAATACTGTTCCTTGGATACCAACTAATCCTGCGATTGCATTTGATAGATTTGCCGTCCCCATATATACAAGGGACATCATAATAGAACCACATGTGATATTACCAAATAGACGTAATGCCATGGATAACATCGTCGAGAACTTACCGATGATATTCATTGGCAACATCGGTGCTATCGGTTCTAAGAATGCATGCATGTAGGCTTTAAAGCCACCATATCTTAATTCCGCAACTTGAATCATTAACCAAGTTAGGAATGATAATGTAATCGTTACGCTAAAGTTAGCTGTCGGTGAACTTAATCCAAATAGCGAAATTGTATTACTGATAAAGATATATACCCATAATGTTAAGATATACGGTGTTAATTTATCCGCTACTTTCTTACCTACATTTGTTCGTACCGTTTTATATACAGTTTCCGTTACTAATAAAATCGGTACGACGATACCTTTTGGTTTTTCTAATGGATCTGCCTTATTAATTTTCTTTGACAATAATATCATCGCGATTGCTAGGACGATTGTAATCAATATGATTACATATACGTCCGATTGTATTGTCATGTCTTCACCGTCCTCTCTCTATGACTGCCACATGAAATATAATTGCTAATTTAATTGTTGAAAGACCAATCGCGCATGTTAGAACATTGAGATATTGTGGAAAGATGGCACTGATGACTAATACTGCAGCCATCAATGCATAATTGATAGCGAAGTTTAAGTAGCTTCCAGATGAGGATTGCATACTTAATACTCGCTTTGCGAAAATCTCTGTTCGTTTATAAATAATGAATGCAGCAACTGCTCCTAACAACCAACCTGTCGTCCATTGCCAATGGAACGGCAAGAAAACAAAACTAATCAGAACGAATGCATAGTATATTTTCCAAGTATGATTTGTCATTTCTTACTTCCAGTTACTTGCATTATATTCCTTTTTAAGTATATGTAAAAAAGTATATTTTTCACAATAACTAGCCTTCATCTAAGCAATTCAATATTTCTAAGATACGGTTTAAATCTGCGGTATCTGTATATCGAATTGTAAGTTTTTTGTTCTGAATTGTTACCTTTGTGCCAAGCTTCACAGAAATCTGATGTTCTAGATCGTGGATGATTGGATCACGTTTCTTTTCTGGTTTTGTTTTGTTTGGTTTTACTTCTTCTGCATTAATATCTCTAACATAGGCTTCTACTTCACGAACTGACATTTTGTCCTTCAAGATTTTCTCAGCCGCATCAAGCATTTCCGTCTCATCTTTTAAGCCGAGTAATGGACGAACATGTCCCATTGCTAATCTTTTATCTACGACTAATTTTTGGACCTCAGAAGGAAGTTTTAAAAGTCTCATAATATTTGCACAATATTCGCGAGATTTACCAACTCTTTCTGCCAGTTTTTCTTGTGT
Organism: uncultured Solobacterium sp.; assembly: GCA_900554555.1. Next base: position 8,584 of record USIC01000003.1, read on the forward strand.
ATAACCTAATTTCTTCACAAGTGAATCATAGGCTGCAGCTTCTTCAATTGCGTTTAAGTCTTCACGTTGTACGTTTTCTAAGATGGCAATTTCCATCATCTGTTCTTCTGTAAATTCTACAGAAATCGCAGGTACAACTTTTAGCCCAGCAATCTTTGCTGCACGTAAACGTCTTTCACCAGTGATTAAATCATAACCACTGACACTCTTACGTACGAGTAATGGTGTAAAGATTCCATGTGTTCGAATGGAATCTGCTAATTCATTTAACGCAGTTTGATCAAATTCTTTTCTTGGCTGATAAGGATTTGGTCTGATTTCTTCAATTGCGATTTCTACTTCTCTTCTGCCTGGCACTTCCTTTGCGCTACTTTGAATGTCGTCAAGGAACTGTTCAACATTTGATCCGAAAATAGAATCTAAACCACGTCCTAAGCCTTTTTGTTTTTTCTCTGCCATTTTCTATCGTTTGATCCTTTCGTTTTGTGTAACTACTTCTTTTACAAGTTGTGCGTAAGCACGCGCACCTTCCGAACGGGTATCATACTCAAAAATTGATTGTTCACGAGATGGGGCTTCTGATAAGCGTACATTTCGTGGGATGAAACAGTGATAAACCTTTTCCTTAAAGTATTTACGTACTTCCTGTTGTACTTCTACAGATAACTTTGTACGTACATCAAACATTGTTAGAAGTACACCTTCGATTGATAATCGTGGATTCCATAATTTCTGAACCAAACGAATCGTACTTAATAACTGTGTTAATCCTTCTAGCGCAAAGTATTCACACTGTACCGGAATCATCACAGAGTCTGCTGCTGTTAATGCGTTTGTGTTCAATAAGCCTAATGCTGGTGGACAATCAATAATGATGTAATCATACTGATTTCTTACCGCTTCTAGTTTTCTCTTTAATAGTTGTTCACGACCTGTTTCGTATTGAGCCATGTCGACATCTGCACCAGATAAGTCGATGGTTGATGGTAGTACATCTAACGGTGGCATCTGCAGCGTAACTTTTACATCATCCACGTTTTCATCTCTCATCAAGATATCGTATACCGTCTTATCAAAGCCTACTTTATGTGCACCGATACCATGGGTCGCATTTCCCTGTGGATCGAAGTCTACTAAGAGTACTTTTTTACCGATATATGATAAACCAGATGCTAGATTCATGGATGTTGTTGTTTTTCCTACTCCACCCTTTTGGTTTGCGATTGCGATGATCTTTCCCATAATACTTCTCCCCTATGAATTCTTTGGGAAACGGATGATCATGCATACTTCTTGCGGTCTGTCTTCCGTTTCTACTTTTGCTTGGATACCCATTTTTTCAATCAATTTAATACTCTGATTAATTGTATTTACCGCAATCTGTGTACTCCGAGAGAAACCCTTTGTCTTTTGACGTTTATGTTTCTTCTTTGGAATATCATCTAGACTTGCGATATAGTCTTCTGTTTGTCTTACATTAAATTCAGCTGCGACGATATGATGGAACACTTCTTTCTGTCTATCACTAGGTACTGTTAATAATGCACGTGCGTGACGTTCTGTGATTTTTGTTTCCATGACCGCATCCTGAATCTCAATTGGTAAATTCAATAAGCGAATCTTATTGGCTACTGCGGATTGTGACTTACCCACTTTCTGTGCAACCTGTTCTTGGGTCAAGCCAGATTGACGCATGATTTGTAAGTAGCTTTTCGCCTCTTCGATTGCAGTTAAGTTTTCACGTTGGATATTTTCAACCAGTGCCATCTGTGCTGCTTGGTTTTCATTTGGTGACATGATATAACATGGCACTTCTTTAAAACCAATCATCTTACATGCACGGAATCTTCTTTCTCCTGTGATAATTTCGTATATATCATCAATCTTTCGAACAGTGATTGGTTGAATCAATCCATTCTCTTTTATTGATAGTGCTAATTCACGTAAAGCTTCTTCATCAAATACTAATCTTGGTTGATATCTTGATGGAACAATCTTCTCCGTTGGGATATCTACAATACGATTGGTATCTTTTCGATCAAATATACTTAAAATACTTGGCATATAACCCTCCCTTATAAAGGCTTCTTTTTTATTTGCCCGTAATTGCGTGGATATTGTTGCGGCGTATGACTCACTTTGCGGTAGTATAAGTTCACTCGCATATCTCCTGTATATAAAGATGTATCCTGTGTTTCTTCTAGCTCTACGCCAAGCACCTTGGTCGCATGTTCTGCTTCTTTAGCTTCCTCATTACCCTGCATGCCTTTCATCGCCAGGAATAATCCATTCACTTTCACAAGCGGAATGCATAATTCTGATAAGACACGTAAGTTTGCGACTGCTCTAGCAGTTACCACATCGTACATTTCACGGTCCGTTTTAACCTGTTCTTCTGCACGCTTGTTATAAACATGGATGTTTTCTAAATGCAGTTGATGAATAACTTCTTCTAAAAATGTGCACCGTTTTCCTGTTGGTTCAATGAGTGACACATCTAATTCTGGTTTGACGATTTTCCAAACCAGTCCTGGAAACCCTGCTCCAGTTCCGACATCTGCTACTTTTCCAAAAATCTTAGCTTTTCCTAATGGCAAGATGGAATCGTAGAAATGTTTCTCCAATATTTCACCATGTTCTGTGATGGCTGTGAGATTCATTTTCTCGTTCCACTCAACCAAAAGTTGGGCGTATTGTTCAAGTTGTTTTACTTGTGTTTCTGACAATGAAATTTGTAGCTCTGCTGCTTTTTCTATAAGTTCTTGTATTGTCATAATCTCTGTGTGACCTATTCTATCACCATCACGTCCCCTGTGAAAGATGAAAATATGTTGATAACTTTTTTCTCCACAATTGTGGAGATTTAATTTATCCACAATTTGAATAAATTTCTTTTAATTTGTGGATAAAATAGTTTTCCACAAATTGTAAATAAGCTTTATTTTACGTCACTATTCACAATAAAGGATGCATTAGGTAATGTCTCAACCCATTCGCAGAATGCTCGCCATTCTGGTAGACGGTGTGTCTTGCGTTGTGCATAAATTGTCTTTAACTGACGGTAGTTTGTTGTCATACGTGCAGTGATTCTAAAACCTGCCGGATTGGAGTAAAGAATCTCAAGGTACTTTACTTTAGCTTCTTCGTTTAACTCTGTCACATCTTCTCCAGCCAATTTCTTATCAGAAATCTTTTGTGTTAATTCATTATAGGAATTTACTTTTTCTTTCATGATTTCGATAATGCGTGGATCTGTATAGGAGATATACACCTCATCTAAATTAAACTTTGTGATACGGTGCATTGTGGATTGTGAACTAATAAAGTCTAGGAAATGATAGCGTTCTGCTTCTACCCATGCCTTGTTTGTAAATGTGAGGTCGAACTGCACGATAATTCCATTCAAGAAATTATCATGACCACTTCCTGGCTTCGCATTCGCAAGTACGTGTGTTCGTGGAACAATTGTTCCGTCCACTTTTGTTAAATCAACAGCCATTGGATATTTAGAACCCATAACTGCAGATTCCATCCCATAGACATTTACATTTGATACTACGTCTGTGTATTTCATTTCTTATCTTCCTTTTCCTTGTTTGATCGCTATCGCAAGTACTGCGATATCAGCTGGGTTTACACCTGATATTCTGGATGCTTGTCCCATCGTTGCTGGTTTATACTTTGTGAGTTTCTGTCTACCTTCAATCGATAGATTATCAACCTCATCATAATTGAAATCAACCCCCAACTTGATACCATCCATCTCTTTTAGCTTATTGGCTTCTCGTTTTGCTTTGTCGATATAGCCTGCATATTTTAGTTCGATATCACACTGATTAGCGATTTCTTCATCAACTTCTTCTCCAATTGTTGCGAGAAGTTCTTTTGTTGTAACGTTTGGTCGTTTTACTAAGTCGATACCATTAATGCCAATATGTGCATCACTTTCATATCCTAGTGATGTGAGGTATGCATGTATTTTTTCTTCATCTTGTACGAATGTAGTTTCAGATAGATGCTGTTCTAACTTCTTGATGTTTTCCATCTTCGTTAAATAAGCTTCATATCTTTCTTGACTAACAAGCCCAATCTTGCGTCCATATTCGATCAATCGTTGATCAGCGTTATCATGTCTTAACAACAATCTAAACTCTGCACGTGATGTTAGTAAACGATATGGTTCTAATGTGCCTTTCGTTGTTAAATCATCAACCAACACACCAATATACGCTTCATTTCTTGCTAGAATGAGCGGCTCTTTTCCATCGAGTTTCATACATGCATTAATACCCGCAAGTAAGCCTTGGCCAGCAGCTTCTTCATATCCTGATGTTCCGTTAACTTGACCTGCTGTAAATAAATTTTCGATAATCTTCGATTCAAAACTTGGCTTCATTTGTATTGGATCAATTGCATCGTATTCGATTGCGTAGGCATATTTTTTGATAATTGCGTTTTCAAAACCAGGTAGTGAATGTACCATCTTCTCTTGTATATCTCTTGGAAGAGAGGTAGAGAACCCTTGAAGGTAGATGGTATCTAACTCAAGTGATTCCGGTTCTAAGAATAATAGATGTCTTGGCTTATCTTTAAAACGCACAAGTTTATCTTCGATAGATGGACAATAACGTGGTCCAACTCCCTTTACTACACCAGAATACATACTGGATTTATTGAGATTACCCAAAATATATTCATGTGTTTCCGAGGTTGTATATGTCATATGACAACATACTTGCTTATCATATGGTAATACATCTTCTCTTGTGGTTAGTTCTGAGAAGTGCAAGAATCCTTCTGTTCCTGGTTCTAACTTTGTTTTACTAAAATCAATTGATGAACGCAGGATTCTTGGCGGTGTTCCTGTTTTTAAACGGAAGGTTCTTAAACCTAACTCTCGCAAAGACTCTGATAGGTCTCCGGTTGTAGGTTCAAGATCTGGGCCACCTGGTGTAACTTCTGATGAAATCATATTTACACCTGCCATATATGTGCCTGTTGTTACAATCACAATCTTAGCATTCAGGATTGTTCCATCTTTTAACGTAACACCTGTTACTCTGTTATTGGTTACATTAAGTTTGCTTGCCATCCCTTCAATAACGGTGAGGTTTTCTTGATGTAAACAGATATCTTGCATCATACGCTTGTATGCAAGTTTATCTGATTGTACACGTAGTGCACGTACACCTGGACCCTTTGCGCCATTTAGCATCTTGAATTGCAGTGCTGTCTTATCTGCAGTGATAGCCATCTGACCACCTAGTGCGTCAATTTCTCGTACAACAATCCCTTTTGCTGGACCAACTACTGATGGATTACACGGCATCTTACCAATATTTTCTATCTTCAATGTGAGAAGACATGTGTTCTTTTTTAATCGTGCAGAGGCTAGTGCAGCTTCAATACCTGCATGACCACCACCGACAACAATAATATCAAAATCATTCATTGTTTATTTCTTCCACCATTTCCTTTAATTCGTCAGGTATATTTGGGGAAAGTATTTCAAATCTGATTTTGCCTTCCAAACCCTGATGCTTGGCCAACAAACGATACATCGTTAGCCGTCCTATATATTCACGAATCTTTTGAGATTTTTCTTTGACTTGTGATACGAAAGGAATCGCAATTTGTATTTCATTACTATCCATACGTATACACTCTGTATTACTGCCACGAATTAACTCCCAACCAGATTCTTTCGCTTTTTGTTTTGCGTACCGTTCTAGCGTACGTTGTTGTCTTTCACTCCCACTATCTTGTCCAATCTCTTGAGAGATAACTGCTAGATAGTGCTTTGTGGCATCTTCTTTAAAGATTTCTTCTGGAGTGATATTTGGATTTGCACTCCAGAGGTCGATGCCATGTTTTTGTGCTTGCTGTAAAATCTTGGCTGTTATCTTTGGACTATCTTTATCTAGATAACAATAACTTTCAAGATTGTTTTGTATCGAGATTCCAACATCCTCTGGATAGACTGGCGACAAGAAGAATACAACATTTGTTAAATATAAACAGTTCATCTGTGGAGGTATATTTCCACGAGATGCTTTCTCTATCGCTGCATAGAGCCCATCTTGTGTGTCATATCCAGTAGAATCCCCATAGCGATTCCACATCTGTTTCAAAGAAAGGTTAATTTCAGAATCATAATGTGCGTAGCCAATCAATGCTTTCTTACGCCCATGATTTGGTCTTGCGAAAAAGAATAATAAATCTCCTTTGTGGAAATCTGTAAACTTCTTATTGGATAATCTCCAAAATAGTATTGATTGATTTCGACATAAGCGATGATACGCAAGCATCTTTTCATCCGTTACATATGCGATAGACCCCATTATGATTCCTCCTTTCTATATTAATTAGAATAAGCCGTAGGTTTCTCCATTTTCATCAACACCCATATTGACTGCTGCAGGTACCTTTGGAAGTCCTGGCATTGTGAGTACATTACCGGTGTAAACAACCACAAAGCCTGCCCCAGCAGATACTGAGATATCTGTAATATGTGTTACAAAGTTTTCTGGTCTTCCCTTTAGAGTAGGATCATCACTCAGTGATAATGGTGTCTTTGCCATACAGATTGGTAACTTATCCCATCCATGTTTGATAAAGTCCTGTATCTTTGTTTTGGTTAGTTCGCTAAATTCTACAAGTGGTGAACCATAAACTATTTCACAAATCTTTTTAATCTTTGTTTCAATAGAATCTTCCACATCGTAGATTGGTTGATACTTGCATGCATGGTCAGTAATCTCTACAACCTTATTTGCGAGATCTAACATACCATCTCCACCTTTTGCCCATCCATCTGCTTCCGCAACCGGATAGTTATTTTCATGACACCATGTCAGTAGTGCATCTACTTCTTCTTTACTATCTTTAGCAAACTTGTTGATAGCGACAATAAATGGAAGTTTGAAACTTTGAACTGTTTCAATGTGTTTTTGCAGGTTCTTCGCACCCGC
>USIC01000004.1 GCA_900554555.1 uncultured Solobacterium sp.
GCCTATCTTTTAAAACCTTATGAGAAAGATCAATTATTTAAGATATTAGATAAGGCAATCAAGCAATTACATATATCAGAAGAATTTTCGATTATTTCTTCTAAGAAGGAAGTATATAAAATTTATCATCGTGATGTGATTGGTGTTGAAGCACTCGGTCATGAGACAAAGATTTATTTGCGTAGTGATGGCATGAGCGAGGAAACAACAATTATCATCAAACAGAGTATTCGTGAAGTTCTTGAAATGTTGCATATGCCATTATTACAAATTCATCGCTCTTTTGCGGTAAATATGAAAAATATTGTACGTGTGACAAAGAAGGATTGTATCGGTGAAGATGGTATACAATTCCCAATCGCACGTGGAAATTATGAAATGTGTATGCAGGAATTCATCGCAGCCAATCGAGGTGCATTATGATGGCTGTAATTATATTGGTGGGATTAACACTTTATGAAGCTATTATCAAGAAGATACAGCCAACATTCATGCATGTGATTTTATCAACCGTAATACTAGGAATTATAGGATATAGCGTTTATCGCTTCTCTTATATGATAGTTGTATGGATTCTCTTATGTTTTATTTGGAATCATTATCATTTTTTAAAAGAAGAAAGAATCTTTTCAACTATCGTCATTCTGTTGTATCTTGGAATTCTGTTCCTTGGTGTTTATTATGATGGTTTTATCGCAGGTGGTATTGCAGCACTAATTTTTATTTTATTGGAATATCTCTTACAAAGAATTATGAAGCGTGAAGAAGATAAAACAATCATCTATCAGAATAAACTGATGAAACAGCTGATGGACGAAATTGAAAACATCTACATGACCATGCGTGGATGGAGACATGATTATCATAACCATCTACAGTCTTTAAAAGGATATCTTTCTTTGAATAAAGTTGAGCAGATGAAAGACTATCTCAATGAACTTGAGACAGATTTGGACTCTATCGATACACTTTATCATTCCGGGAACTTACAATTAGATTCTATCTTGAACGCGAAACTTGCGATTGCGGAAAAAGGACAAATTCGTATTCATTGTGATGCGTCAATTCCACCGCAATTACATGTATCAGATTTAGACTTGTGCGTTATCTTAGGAAATCTATTAGATAATGCGATTGAATCTTGTCGTAAGATAAAAGATTCGGATGAACGATTTATCCGAGTTTATATTGGCATTCTAAAGAAACAACTCTATATCTCAATTACAAACGCTACAAGTGAGACAGTAAAGCAACGTACGGATCACTATTTCACGACGAAGCGAGGAGACCACGGACATGGGCTAAAGAGAGTTGACCAAGTCGTTAAGAAATATGATGGATATCTTAATCGTCAAAATGAACCAGGTGTATTTGCGACAGAGATTGTACTACCTCTATAAGCATTTCGTGCATGAATTTGAACAATTCATGCATTTTTTTATTTGCTTCTGTCATATGAAGTATTGTATTTCTGCAAGGAGGTATTTAACTATAAGAAAATCAAGTGAAATTTTAAAAAAATAGTGAGATTTAAAAAATCCAGATGAATCTCAAAAAAGATCTTTGAAATCGTGAATAGAGTACAGTTAAAACAACTACATTTGTAGCCTTGACTATGTGAATGATTATTGTAGGTTGATAAATCAATTATTGAATATGATTTTGATCATAGAGAGAATTTGTACTAAGAAGTTTGTATATCACACGGAGAAGTTTTCGTGCACAATGGCCCTGGGCGCATCTGTGAGATTTTCCTTGATTACGTTTTTTAGTATAATAGTCATGGAAGGTCGGAGAATATTTACAGACAGTGAATACGGCTTGATATAGAGCCTTGCGCATATATCTTGAACCGTGCTTGGATATAGGCATATGTGCAGCGTCATATTTGCCGGACTGGTATACAAGCGGATCCATTCCTGCAAAAGATATCAAATTTCCCGTGTTCTGAAATTGATTGATATCTCCGATTTCCGCAAGAATCGTCATTCCTGAAATATGAGAAATGCCAGGGATGGAAATGATAGGAGAGTTTAGCTTGTGACTGAATTCTTCTATTTTCTTTCCCAAAATACGAATCTGCTCTTCTCTGGTATTGATGATAGCGATGATAGATGTTACTTCCAAATCAATGGAGATGTTATCTTCGCCGACAGAGCACTTGGCAAGCTCTCTGATTTCTTCTGCGGTCACTTTGGATTGTCTGCCTTTTCCCTCTGTTTTGAGTGCCTTGCGAAGATTACGAATATCTTCTAAGGCAATTGATGAAGCGCTAGGATAAGTTGATAGGAATTTCATATACGCTTTTGAATAGCGTGTCCATGAAAGTGAATTTACTTCTGGGAATACGATGTCTAGTGCTCTCTGCAGCCGATTCATATCTTGATTCTGCTGTTCTTGGAGTTGATGATAAAGACGAGTGATATCACGGAATTTACTATTTTCAATAGAACGTACAGAAATGGAACGCCAGAATCTCTTCTCACTTAACATTTCTGCTATTAGAAGCGCATCTTTTCTATCGTTCTTGGCAGATATACCAAGTTCCTTACGACGAAGGAAGGTAGCCCTCGGATTGATGTATTTGACAGTAAACTTCTTGTCGAGTAGGTAATTTGTAAGATTGATCATATAATGACCAGTATCTTCCATACCTACAGAATGCTTTCTGTGAATAAATTGTTTCGTTTTAGAATAGAGTATATCAAATCCTTTTCGATCGTTTGTGAGAAAGAAGGGTTTGATGAGAACTTCGCCGGTAGAATCGTCGAGTACTGTAGCACAGTGCTTGAACTTACCGACATCGATACCAATGTTAATCATGTAAATGACTCCTTTCAAAATTAATATGTGATGAATACCAGTATCACCGTTTCAGAAGTATCAAAGAATATGGTGCGAAATGTGAACTCACTTCAATAAAAGAAGGGCTCATCTAACTAATAACAATTTCTATACAACGAAGCGGTCAGATAATACCTCACGTAGTCAAAGCTACAAACCTATAAGATTCCAGTACGCATTCACGATCTCAATTCTACACGGTTTCCCAGACCGATACTAATCTGGGTAAGAAAGGAGATGTATACAGATTTTGTTTAGCTGGATGAGCTTAATTTGTATATACCAATCCTATGAACGAAGATATTAGAAAAAATATATTAGAAACGAAATACAACAAACCTTCAAAAGAAGAGTTAAAGGAGAAGTTAACTGCGTTACAGTATGAAGTAACACAGAATGCAAAGACAGAGCGTCCGTATCAAAATGAGTATGATGATTTATTTCAGAAGGGTATCTATGTGGATATTGTTTCGGGTGAACCATTATTCCTGTCCACGGATAAGTTTCAGTCGGGTTGTGGATGGCCAGCATTCTCGAAGCCAATTATTCCTGATGTGATTACTGAGAAGGTTGATTTACAGTTTGGCATGGTTCGTACGGAAGTGCGCAGCCGATATGCGGATAGCCATTTAGGACATGTTTTTGATGATGGGCCGCGTGATAAGGGCGGCTTACGTTACTGTATCAATAGTTCTTCCTTGCGCTTTATTCCAATCGAAAAGATGGAAGCGGAAGGATATGGCAGTTATATAGAACTGATTAAATAGTTTATACATGCATACATGAAAAAAGAGCTATTACACAAGACCGTGCGATAGCTCTTTTTGTTTCTGATAGAATGGATGACTATGCGATAGAAGCTGCGTAGATTTTGGCGATGGCTGCTTTTACAGTTGCGTCAAACTCTTCATCGGTTTGTTGATAGCGTAGATCTTGTGCAAATGCACGTGAGAAGGACGCAATCATACCGTGGTTCAGTGATAGTAGGTGACAAGCTTCATCTTGTGAGTATCCACCAGATAACGCAACGACACGTACAACATGTGGATTCTTCATTAGATCAGCATATAAGTTATTCACAGTTGGAATTGTTAACTTAAACATCACTTTTACATCTGAATCTAGTTTTGCTAGATGTTCCTTGATGACTTCTAACATAAAGGCTTCAGATTCTGCCTTGTGTGGGTTATGAATATCTACTTCTGGTTCAATGATTGCGACTGCACCGGCATGCCATACCTGTAGAGCAATATCGAACTGTTGGGCGATGATATCGCGAATACCTTGTTCATCGTAGTCGTAGATAACAGAACGCTCTTTCGTTCCAAAGATATGACGATCTTCAACGGCGTGTTTGAGTGTTTCCGCAAGATTTGGGATTGGCTTCATTAGTTTGACATGGTTCTTTTCTTCTGCGAGGCCTTTATCGATCTTTAAGATTGGAACGATTCCTTTCTCTTGCCATAAATAGTCAGCGGTATACTTGCCATCAATCGTACGATCCATCGTATTCTCGAATAGAATAGCGGCTAAGATACCGTCTTTGTTGAAGGATGGTGTCTTGATGATACGTGTGCGCATTTGGTGTACACAATCGAACATCTCCTCGTCATTTGCATAAGCTGTTTGGTCTAATCCATATGCGAGTAAAGCTTTTGGTGTTGATCCACCAGATTGGTCCAAGGCAGCAATAAATCCTAAATCTGAATGCATTCGTTCTAATTGTTGTTGATTCATTATCTTACCTCCTGGTTAGTTTTAACTAACACTACTTATATTATAGTCCTTTTTTAGAAAATAGTTCAAAATATGTGATGACGGTGGGAAACATGTGAAAATCTGAAAAAAAATAATAATTTTTCAGTAGAAAATAGTGTAATTTTTTAAAACTACTTTATAATATTGAATGTTATTTTGTAGGAATAGAAAGATATTAACTTATGAATTTATCGTATAACGCTTTAGGTTATTTGGTTATATTTCTACCGATTACGATGTTGTTATATCAGATTGTAAAACAGAAGTATCGATGGATTGTGCTGTTACTTGCAAATCTTGTCTTCTTCGGAGTCTGGTCACAGTGGTTGGTAGTATATTGTTTGGTTACAACACTTATTACCTTCTTCATCGGTAAGAAGTTAGGTGAGATGAAAAAGGCACCGGAAGGTGTAGATAAAAAAGTATTTAAGAAAAAGAAGAGTCGTATTTTAACAGCTGGAATTTTGTTAAACCTTGCGGTGTTATTGGCCCTCAAGTATACAAACTTTTTTGCGACAGGAATCTTTGCGGTGTTCCAACAATCATTTACACCGTTAAAGATTTTGGTTCCAATTGGAATTAGTTATTATACATTACAACTTGTTTCTTATCTTGCGGATATCAATAGCGGGAAGATTGAACCTGTACAATGTTATGCAAAGTTATTGTTGTTTGCGACATTCTTTCCAACGCTAGTGGAAGGTCCTATCGCGCGTTTCTCTGAGATTGGTGAAACTTTAACAGAAGGAAAGCCAATTGAACAGGAGAATATGATTATTGGATTTGAACGTATTCTTTGGGGTATGTTTAAGAAGGTTGCGATTGCGGACCATTTGGCACCTGTCGTATCTTCCATCTTTGCCTCACACGATTCATCCGGTGGACTTGTACTAGTTGTCGCAATCTTCTGTACGATTCAGTTGTATATGGACTTTTCAGGATCAATCGATATTGCGATTGGTAGTGCAAGAATCTTCGGTATCGTATTACCGGAGAACTTTACACAGCCATTCTTTGCCAAAGGTGCTTCGGATTTCTGGCACCGTTGGCATATTACGTTAGGTACATTTTTTAGAGACTATATCTTTTATCCAGTATCCCTTTCAAAGCCAGTGATGAAGTTAACAAAGTGGTGTAAAAAGCATCTGGGTAAGACGGTCGCAAAGTATATTGGACCTGCGATTGCGTTATTCTGTGTGTGGATATCAAATGGTTTGTGGCATGGTCCACAATGGAATTATATTCTGTATGGTATTTACTACTTCATTTTGATATTCGCAGAATTATTTATGGAGAAGCCAACTGAGAACTTCTGTAAGAAGTTCCATATTAACCAAAATGGATTTGGCTATCGTGTCTTCCGTTTTGTAAAGTTAATGATTATCGTATGTTTTGGTGAGATGGTCTTTGCGGCTTCTTCTGGAGAACAGATTGTCACGATGATACAATCCCTATTTACACGCTTTGATTGGGCGGATGCCTGGTCAACTATTCCGTATCTTGGTATGGATGCGTGGGATTACATTACAGTTGGGGTTGCGTTTGTGATTGTGGTGATTGTGGATGTCTTAAAAGAAATTGGTTATCCAATTCGTAAAGTATTTGAAACAAAACCACTCGTTATACGATGGAGTATTTTGTATCTTGTGATATTCTATATTATATTCTTCGGTGCGTATGGACCGGGATATGATATTATCAAGATGATGTACGCTGGATTCTAGCGTCAAAAGGAGAAAAAACATGGAAGAACTATTAGAGATTTTAAACGATATTAAAGATGATGCGGATTTTGAACACTGCACAACATTGATTGACGATGCTGTATTAGATTCATTTGATATTTTATCAATCATCAGTGCTTTGAATGATCATTATGACATTCAGATTCCGGCATCCGACATCGTACCAGCAAACTTCAATAGCGCTGCTGCGTTACTTGCAATGGTACAAAGATTACAAGCTGAATAAGTTTGTATCTCATTTTTAAACAGTAAGGAGTATGTATGAAGAAAGCATTGAAACCAGTTGCGTTTCTATTGGTTTTGATATGTTTACTGATGGTTACTTCATATCTTGTAACACCAAAGGGATATGAAAATGTATATGACATTCAGTTGGTAAATCGAAAAATTAATGCAGTGAGCCAAGAAAAAGAGAATACACTGGATGTCCTATTTACAGGTGACAGTGAGGCCAGTAATACATTCTCTCCTTTCCAATATTGGAAAGAACAGGGTATCGCTTCCTATAATCTAGGTGGTAGTGCACAACGTTTAAATGACTGCTATACCGTTCTAGAAGACGTATTGAAACATCAGAAACCAAAAGTATTGGTGTTAGAAGCCAACACTTTATTCCGCAAGAATGCGGTTTATAACAACGATGATTCTGTGTTGATGTGGGCAGAACAGTTATTCCCTGTACTGCATCATCACAATATCTATAAGACAATCAACCTCAGTGTTAATTTACTTGGTGCAACCAAGGAGAATGCATATGCGGATCAATGTAAAGGTTATTATGCACGTGTGAGAATTCGTCCATATAAAGGCTCTGATCAGTATATGAAGACAAACAAGCGTGATACAACACTTTATCCAGATACGTTAGAGTACTTTGAAAAGATTGTACAGCTATGTAAAGAAAATAACGTTGAACTTATTGTGGTAAGTGTCCCATCTCCAAAGAACTGGAGTGACGCAAGACATGATACGATTCAGGAGCTATGCAATCAGTATGATGTTACGTATTATGATTTAAATAAGTTGGATAACGTACTCGCTCTTGATTGGACAACAGATACTTTAGACCGTGGCGATCATTTGAATATGAATGGTTCAAAGAAGGTTAATGCTTATTTTGGTAAGATTTTAAAAGAGAAGTATCACATTCCTGACCATCGTGGAGAGGCGGATTACGCTATCTGGGATAAGCAGGAAGCTGAATTAAATCTATATTAAAGGTTCTCATTTCACAATAATGAGAGCTTTTTATTATGGGCAATAAAAATGCCACTGTGTAGTGGCATTGATACTATCCGTGATAAGAATATGCGTTTGAGTTGGCGTTAGCGGTACCGGTTAGATTTACCGGATTACGGTAATACGCTACAACTGCAATATCATCTGGAACATTTGCATTCATATATGCGGCAGAGTCATTTGGTAAGTTGATACATCCATGTGATCCTGCATATGTATAACGGTTACCACCGAAGAATGGTTGCCATGGAGCATCATGGAAGCCGATGTTATATGCGAATACGATGAAGTAATTGACAGGTGAATCATATTCTGAGCCATCGTAATCTGTACCTTTTAATCTTGTGTTTGTGACACGGTATTTGATGCGGAATACACCATCTGGGGATCCACTACCCATATTAATATTTCCTGATACAATGTCGGATGTAAATACACGCTCGCCATGGAGTACGTAGTACATCACTTGGTTTGTATAATCTATTTCTACGTAAGTATCACCAATATCATTTTCTAAAGTACCTTGTGCTGTCTGTGACCACATTGGTTGTCTTTCAACCATCTTTCCAGATTCAAGATCGGACTTTAATTGTGTAAATTCTGAATCTTTATCTAGGATGTAGCCGTAGTCACCACCACCGATTTGAATATCATCCCCAGCTTGCGTTCTAAATGTACGAACTTTACCGTAGGTATTAAAGTTTGAAGCTAACTCTTCTACGTATGCCTGTAGCTTTGTGTCATCAACAGTTACATCATATGTATCAGAGATACTTAATACTTTTAGTACAGATGCCTTATCCATAACTTTTTTAGAAGAGCCGATGGTATAGGAAACTGTACTCTTTAAGTAACTATCAATCTTTTTTACTGCATTTGTAACCTGCTCAGAGTCGGATGTGATTTCTGGAGCAGTGAAGTTTGCGGTATTTAGTGTTAATTGATAATTTTGATTATTGATCGCATCATCAATTTCCTTCTGTACAGCTGCTGTATCAGCACCGTACTTCGCTTCGACAACTTTGTAGGTATCATCATTAATCGTAATTGTTGCGTTAACTGGATCTTTTGTGAGTGACAACAATTCTTCTAGTTGTTTATGGAGCTTTGTATCACTATATTCTACTTGAATCTCTTTGTGTTCTGGTTTAATCAAAGAGAGTGGCCAAGTGAATACATTTTGTGATTTGATATCTTTTTCGACAGAATCCTTCGCATTACTTGCAAGATTCAAAGAGATATCTTTCCCTTTTACTTCGTAAACTTTATCACCAGGGGCAGTAATTTTAATTTTATACGTGTTTGTAGCATTATTCAGTGCATCAACACTCGTATCTATATCCATGAAACTGACATCTGTATTACCGACTGTTGTGCGGTAGAAGAAGTGTTGTTGGAAATAGATAACACCGGCTATATAAACACCGATGGCGATAATACTCACAACTGCTAAGAGTATGAGTAATACCTTGCCGACGCCACCTTTCTTTTTCTCTTGTCTTGATCTGGCAGACATATATTCACCTCGTCATCTCAATATTCTTTAAATATACAGGACAAGTATAGCATAGATGGATAAAAATATCTCTTCTAATAACTATGAAATAAGGGTATAAAACTGATAAAATAGAGAGGATGATTATGGAGGAATAATGAAGATTCTTGCGATAGTGATAGTAGCAATGGGCATATTGTGCTTAATTGGCACAATTATGTTTGTGATATATTTAAAGAAAATTGGGAAAAGTCTTTTTGAAATGCAAGCTACGCTCGATTGTGATGAGTTTACAATCACTGAAAAAGGTAGTTATGCGATTTGGTTTCGGGTATCAAGAGGTATATTTGCCTATCCAAGATTGAATGTTGTGGTAAATGAGGTGGAAACCGGTAGAGAAATCCCATTACATCGTACAACGCTTAAAGTTGAAAGAAGTTCATTCTCCTATTATGCTCGGCAACAATTCTGGTTTGAAGCAGAACCAGGGAATTATCTAATGACGATTCAACGTGATACAAATTTAGAGAATGTCCCTTTGCTTGATCGTCTATTCAAGGTGGATGAGCTACCACTAGATCGTTGTAGTGTATTTATCGCAAAGAGAATCAATCCGGTTATGATTACAACTGGAATTGTGGTATTTATCATGAGTATCAATGCAATTCTACTCTCTATATTCATGCTTGCTGGACTGTTTTAAGTATTGAAACAACTGTGTAGTATAATAGACAAAGTACATTGAAAGAAAAGAGGCTATTTATGAAGGAAAAAATCTATCCATTATTATTTGGTGGAGATATAAACGTATATTCAGTCGCTAGAGCGTTCCATGAGGCATATGGTTTACGTTCTACATGTTTTGGTAAATATTTATCTGGACCTGCATATCGTAGTTCTTTCATTGATTATCATGCATGTGAAAATAATGAAGATGCAGATGCGTATGTAAAGAATGTTGTGACGTTTGCGAACAGTCATCAAGATGGAAAAGTATTTGTGATTGGTTGTGGTGATGCGTATGTAAAGCTAGCTGCTGAAAATAAGCATCTATTTCCAAAGAACTGTATCGTAGCAGGAATTAACGCTGAACTTTTAAATACCCTCATCAACAAAGAAAAGTTTTATGAGATGTGTGATCAGTATGGCTTAGACCATCCAGCAACATTTATCTATCATAAAGAGATGGGTCATGATTTTACGCTGCCATTTACAGGACCATTCATCTGTAAACCATCTAATTCTGTAACTTATTGGGAGCACCCATTTGAAGGCAATGACAAAGTTTTCCTCTTACAGACAATGGAAGAATTATACGATGTATTAGATCGTGGTTATGCGGCTGGTTATCCATATACGATGATTATTCAGGATTGTATTCCTGGCGATGATTCCTACATGCGTGTATTAACAAACTATTCTGATAAGAATGGCAAGGTAAAGATGATGTGCTTAGGTCATGTCTTACTTGAGGAACATACACCTCATGGATTAGGAAACCATGCGGTTATCATGACAGAGAAAAATGAAGAAATCTGTATGAAGTTAAAGAAGTTCTTAGAAGATATTCACTACGTTGGCTTCTCTAACTTCGATATGAAATATGATGAACGTGATGGCAAGTTAAAACTATTTGAAATTAACTGCCGCCAAGGTAGAAGTAATTACTATGTAACAGGTGCAGGTTTTAATATCGCACGCTACCTAGTGGAAGATTACATTGAAGACAAAGAACTTCCATTTGAAATTTGCGAGAATGAAAGCTTATGGCAAGTTGTACCATCCGATGTCGCAAGAGACTTTATCGTATCTTCTTACCATGACAAGATGAGACAACTAGAAAAAGAAGGCAAGATGACAAACTCCCTTGTATATAAGGGAGAAAAGAATCTCTTCCATCGTTTATGGGTTTGGTATGATTTAAAACGACAAAGAAAGAATTACGAGACATACGCAGTAAAGAAATCTTAGAGGTGCCATGTATGGAACAGACAAAAGATAAATTAGGTATCTTAGGTGGAATGGGACCACAGGCAACACAAATCTTATATCAATGGATTCTAGATCGTACCGATGCGGTTTGTGACCAAGATCATATTCCAACAATGATACTATCTGATACAAAGATGCCAGATCGTACAACTGCAATCCTATCCGGAAATGAGAACGTTGTATATGAACGCATGTTGCATGATTGTCATTTATTAGAGAATTGTGGTAGTTGTTGTATTGCGATTCCATGTAATACATCACACTACTTCGCAGACCGTTTACAGAAGGAAATCTCGATTCCAATTATACATATGCCACGTGAGACGGTAAAACGTTTAGCAAAGACAAATCATAAGAAGGTTGCGATTCTTGCGACGGATGGTACGATTATGACTGGTGTTTATCGTCGTGAAATCGAAGCGGCAGGTATGCAAGCATGGCAGCCAGACGCTGAGATTCAAAAAAAGGTAATGTCTTTAATCTACGATGAAATTAAACGTGGAGAAAAGGGTAACCGTCATACCTTTGCGGCAATTGATAGAGCAGTTAGGGATGCCGGTTGTGACTGCGCAATCCTTGGTTGTACAGAATTATCTGTATACCGTGAATACCATGGACTACCTTCGTTCTATATCGATGCGATGGAGGTTTTAGCAGAAGAGTGTATTCGCTTCTTTGACCGTGAACCATTGCATGTATAGGAGGTTTTAGATGAAAAAATATTTATTAAAGGATTATATCTCTTTTTTACAAGAGAAGAATGTATTAGGAGATGTTTGTTTATCTGATACATGCATGAATACTGTTGTAGAACTTGTGTCTTGTGACTCACAACAGGTTGTTGGTAATACATTATTCTTGTGCAAAGGCGTACACTTTAAAGCACAGTATTTACAAGATGCGGTAGATAAGGGTGCCTTTGCATATCTAAGTGAAGTAGAATATCCAGAAGTGAATATTCCATGGATTCCACTAACGGATGTGCGTTATGCGATGGCAAACCTTGCGACGATGTACTACAACGATCCATGGAAGGAACTAAATGTGATTGGGCTTACTGGTACCAAAGGAAAGTCCACAACGACATATTATGTAAAGGCAATTCTAGATACATATCTTGGACGTATTGGTAAAAATGAAAGTGCAGTGATTTCTTCGATTGGCACCTATGATGGTGTTGAACGTTTTGAATCACACTTAACAACACCAGAGCCACTCGACTTAGAAAGACATTTTAGAAATGCGGTTGAATCGAAGATTGATTTTGTGACAATGGAAGTATCTTCCCAAGCATTAAAGTATGACCGTGTTGTAGGTGTGAACTTCTCTGTTGCGGCGTTTCTAAATATTGGTTATGACCACATTTCTTCTGTAGAACACCCAACATGGGAAGATTACTTTGCGTCTAAACTACGTATCTTTGAACAGTGTACATATGGACTGGTGAATCTAGATTCAGATCACTGTGATGAGATTCTAGAAGCAGCCAAAGCTGCTAAGAAGGTGATTACATTCTCTGAAGCAAACGATACTGCCGACTTTTATGGCTACGATGTGCATAAAGTTGGAAATGATATTGTCTTTAAAGTGCGTGGAAGCGACTTTGATGAAGAGTTTAAGTTATCAATGCCAGGATTATTCAATGTATCCAATGCGCTTTGTGCGATTGCGATAGCACGTTTATATGACATCCCTGTCAGTGATATTCAAGAAGGTCTCTATCATGCGAAGGTTCCAGGACGTATGGAAATCTATGTATCGAATGATAAAAAGATTACTGCAATCGTAGACTATGCACATAACCAATTATCTTTTCAGAAATTATTTGAATCTGTACGAAATGAGTATCCTGGATATCGTGCAACGATTATCTTCGGCTGCCCTGGTAAGAAGGCACAAGATCGCCGTCATGACTTAGGTGAAATTGCAGGGAAGAACGCTGATTACATTTATTTAACAGAAGAGGATGCTGGGGAAGAAGATCCACTCGCAATTGCCCAGGAAATCGCAAGAGCTGTTGAAAAAGAAAAGGCACCATATGAAATCATTATTGACCGTGAAAAAGCCATCGCACGTGCAGTAGAGGATGCCGCAAATGCGAAGGAAAATACCGTCATTTTAATTACAGGTAAAGGTGCAGAAACACGTCAAAAACGTGGCACAGAGTACGTTCCGGTCATATCGGATGTTGAATGTGTAAATCTTGAATTAAAGAAATATAACGAGAAATAAAATAAAAGCATCTTCCATGTGCAATGTATACAAGGGAGATGCTTTTTATGAAAATAAAAAGCCCTTTGATTAGGGCATATCAGCATCATGGTGCCGACAACAGGAATTGAACCTGCGACCTACGCGTTACGAGTGCGTTGCTCTACCAACTGAGCTATGTCGGCGATGTAATTATTATACGTAATATCGATACTGAATTCAAATCATATTAGCCAGAAATATGATACAGTAGAATACAGAAAAACGTGAGGTACAGTATGAAATTTACAAAATTAATGTTGGCAATGTTATTGGTATTAGCAGGATGTGGTAAGGCAACACCTGAAGCACAAGCTAAGAAAACAGCAGAAACATTTATAAATGCATTAGATTCTGGAGATACAGAAAAAGCGAAGGAAGAATCCAGTGAAGATGTTCAAAAGATGTGCGATGCGATTGAATCTTCCTTTAAAACACCAGCAAGTTTTTCATCAACAGATTTATCTGATGATGCGAAGAAAAAGTTAGCTGAAATTGAAAAGGAAATTAGAACTTCCTCATTTGAAAATCCAAAAATCAAAGATGTGAAAGAAGTAAATGAGAGAAAGTATGAAGTAACTTTCTCAATGGATTTTTTAGATACAGCTGATATTAAAAAGTATTTTACAGGTGAAGAGTATAAAGCGTTAATTTCTACACTATCTGTTGAAGCAACGGAAATGCAGAAGAAAGATGGCGATGAGGCTGCTAAAAAGTACATGATGGAACAGCTTGTAGATAAGATTTATTCTGTTTATACAGAAAAGTTAAAAGATAAGAAGTATAACAATGAGGATTCGATTATCACTCTTGAACAACAAGATGATGGAAAGTGGTTTGTGACAGATATTAAAGACGCAAAACAAGGAAAGTAAAAAACTAGAGGGATTTACGATGATAAAGAAGAGAATTGCATATATTGGTGCAGGACCTGCAACGTTATATAGTATTCAGACACTTTTAAAACTTGGTGAATATGATGTTGAAGTATTTGATATGAATGACCGTGCTGGTGGTGCTTGTTATACAGGAATTCCACAGTTTCGCTTCAATACAAGTTTTATCGATAAGTTGATGGATGAACTCACATCTGCAGGTGTAGAATTTCATTTCCAAACAACAATTGGAAAAGATATTCCATTTAGTGACTTACAAAAGAAGTTTGACCGTATTGTAGTCGCAATCGGCGCCCAGGTAGAAAACATGTTTGGTCTTGAAGCGAAAGGTGGCTGTATTGCAGGGTTAACCTTACTGCATGATTTAAACATTAAACACATGCATGATTTCTACAAGGAAAATTACAAACACGCTGTTGTATGGGGTGGTGGTAATGTTGCGATGGACTGCTCAAGAAGTCTTGTGCGTATCATGGATGATGTAAAAATTATTTATCGTCGTAGCGAAGCGGAGATGCCAGCGCACAAGGGAGAAATCAAAGATGCACGCAATGAA
>USIC01000005.1 GCA_900554555.1 uncultured Solobacterium sp.
TTACTTAGTTGACTTAGTTCAGAATCCTAACTTCAAGGATGCATCTGGTCTAACACCAAGCACATTAGCTGATGGTACAGTCAATGCATTATTCTCAGGTACTTGGGATTACAAGGCAGTTGTTGACGCTTTAGGTAAAGAAAACGTTGGTATTGTAGCTCCTCCTAAGTACACATTAAATGGTAAGGAATTACAGTTAAAGGCATTCGCAGGTTCTAAGGCTATTGGTGTTAACCCAACAAGTAAGAATCCAGAAGTTGCAGTTGCATTAGCTTCATTCTTAGGTAGTGCAAAGGCTCAACAAGCTCACTACGACTTACGTAATATCATTCCTACAGATACATCATTGAATGTTTCTGATGCATTGGCTAAGGCACAGATGGATACAATGGACTTTGCTTCAATTGTACAGCCACTACAGTCAGGCATGGCTCAATATTGGACACCAGCAGAATCAATGGGTAAGGAAATCGTTGCCGGTACAGTAACACACGAAAATGCTGCTGAAAAGACAGAGAGCATGAACAAGGCAATGAACACTGCTTCCGTTCAATAATATTGCATTACTGATTAAAAGAATGTGGTTGAGATACTTATTTTAACCGCATTCTTCTTCGTTTATAGAATTGAGGTAATCGTATGGAAAATAAAAAGATTCAGGACAAAGTCACCGTGTTAAAAGCGATAACATCCGGTGATTTACAAACGAAGCTATCCATCCCATTTATGGGACTTGGTGTATTTTTGAAAGGGCAGAAAATCAAAGGTTGCCTCATATTCCTTCTGGAAGTAGCGTTCTTCTTATATATGGCTACTTCTGGTATCCATGCTTTATCATTGTTACCGTCACTGGGTGATCAAGCACAAGGCAAAGTATGGAATGAAGCAAAACAAATTTTCGAATATTCTGCCGGAGATAACTCACAGCTCATTCTCTTATTTGGTGTTGTCGCATTATTTGTTATCGCAGGTTTTATCCTCTTATGGGTATTACAGATCA
Organism: uncultured Solobacterium sp.; assembly: GCA_900554555.1. The sequence continues at coordinate 1,001 of USIC01000005.1, forward strand.
AACATGCATACAAACTACAATTAAAGAAAGCAAATAATGAACATATCAATTCCTTTAAGGAAGATTTGAAGTCTCTATTAGATGGAAACTTACATATCACATTGATGTCATTACCTTGTGTTGGTATCTTAGTATTCAATATCGTGCCATTGGTTTATATGATCAGTATGGCATTTACATCTTATTCCAAAGAAGATGAACACTTACAGTTGTTCGATTGGAATGGACTAACACAGTTTAAGCGTGTATTAAACTTCAGTGGTAACATGGGTAAACAGTTCTGGCATGTTCTTGCTTGGACAGTTGTATGGGCTCTTGTTGCGACATTCTTAAACTACATTACAGGTATGATCCTTGCGATGATTATCAACCGTAAGGAAACAAAGGCAAAGGGATTCTGGCGCTTCTGCTTTGTATTATCTATTGCTGTACCACAGTTTATTTCCTTGATGATTATGAACATCATGTTACAACCATCAGGCGCAATCAACGTATTACTACAGAATAGTGGAGTTATTAGTGCACCACTACCATTCTTAACAGATGCAATGTGGGCTAGAATCACAATTATCGTAATCAACTTATGGATTGGTATTCCATATACAATGTTACAGGTTACAGGTATCTTGCAGAACATTCCGGGTGAGCTCTATGAAGCAGCTCGTATGGATGGTGCAGGACCAGTGATGATCTTCTTTAAGATTACACTTCCATACATGTTATTTGTTACTACACCATACTTGATTACATCATTTGTTGGTAATATCAATAACTTTAACGTTATCTACCTCTTATCAGGTGGTGGACCAACATACGTTGGAGATACTGCAGGTCAGACAGACTTGCTCGTAACATGGTTGTACAAGTTAACAATCGATCAACAGTACTACAACTTAGGTGCAGTTATCGGTATCTTGACATTCATCATCTTAACAACAGTCACATTGATCACATATCGTAGATCGAAGTCTTATCAGAATGAGGAGGCGTTCATGTAATGAGTACGAATACACTAAAACGTAATAAAAAGAGCGTATCTAGCCGTGTTGGTAACTTCTTCGTTCATGTTTTTCTAGCAATGCTAGCAGCGGTATGGGTATTACCAATTTTCTGGATCATCCTAACTAGCTTTAGAGCTGAACAGGGTTCCTATGTAAGTACATTCTTCCCTAAGGGATATACACTTGCAAACTACATTAAGTTATTTACAGACCGTAACGTCTTAAACTTCCCACGTATGTTTGCAAATACACTTATTATTGCAATATTCACATGTATTATTTCAACATTCTTCGTATTATCTGTTTCATATAGCTTATCTCGTATGCGTTTCAAGCTACGTAAGCCATATATGAACTTAGCAATGATTCTTGGTTTATTCCCAGGATTCATGGCAATGATTGCGGAATACTATATCTTAAAGGCACTTGGTTTAACAGAGGGTTCTGCAGTACGTCTAGCATTAATTATTGTTTATTCTGCTGGTACTGGTTTAGGTTTCCAAATTGCCAAGGGTTACTTTGATACAATTCCACGTTCTGTTGATGAAGCAGCGATTATGGATGGTGCGACACAGTGGCAAGTATTTACAAGAATCACGATGCCATTATCAAAGCCAATCATTATCTATACAGTCATGACTTCATTCATCGCTCCATGGGTAGACTTTATCTTTGCGAAAGTTATTGTTCGTGCAAACGCAGATCAATTTACAGTCGCAATCGGTTTATGGAATATGTTACAGAAGGAATATATTAACCAATGGTACACAAGCTTCGCAGCTGGTGCGGTTATTATCTCTCTTCCAATCGCAATCTTATTCGTATACATGCAGAAATTCTACGTTGAAGGAATGTCTGGTGCAGTTAAAGGATAACAAAACAAAAACGGTAGAACCTTTTGGTCCTGCCGTTTACTTTGTAAAATCGTAGTATGATAGATATGAATCAGGAGTACTCACATGAAAACATATATCTTTGACTTGTATGGAACACTCATTGATATTCATACGGATTTACATAATCACAAGGTGTGGAAAGTACTATCAGACATGTATGCATGTTATGGTGTAATCTATACACCAGAACAGTTTAAACAAGCATATTTAAAGTTCAATAAAGAAGAGTGGAAGCGAGTAGAAGAATTACATCCTGATACATATATAGATATTCAATTTAAAAATGTATTCAAACGTCTATTTGACGAAGCACCGATTCATACGGAAGTATTACCAATTCAAGATATAGAAACCTGGTTACTCTTTGTGGAAACGGAGTTTAGACATTTAACAAGAGTGCGTTGTAAACCATATCGCAATACCCTCAAGACATTACAAACACTAAAGCAACAAGGTCACCAAATGATACTGTTATCCAATGCACAGCGCTCTTTTGCGCTAGTGGAGATGGGTATCTGTGATTTAATTCCATACTTTGATCATATGTATATCTCTGCTGATTACGGTATCCGTAAGCCAGAGAAAGCATTTATGCAAAAAGTACTAGATGACCATAAACTAAATGTTTGTGATTGCGTTATGATTGGGAATGAAGTTGGTAGTGATATGCAAGTTGCGGCATCTTGTGGTGTAACTGGTATATTATTAAATACAGCACATCGCAAAGAAAAAGTAATTCAAAAAGAATTAGAAACATTACAACAAGAATATCCAAACTTCCAGTATCAAATTATTACTTCAGGGGATATTTTAGAAATTTTAGGAGAATAAGTTATGCCAACATGGTTAAAAGATACAGTATTTTATGAGATTTATCCACAGTCATTCTATGATACAAATGGAGATGGTATTGGAGATTTAGAAGGTATCATTCAAAAGTTAGATTACATCAAGGAACTTGGTTGTAATGCATTATGGATTAATCCAATGTATGACTCACCATTCATGGATGCAGGATACGACGTGAGGGATTATAAGAAGGTAGCAGATCGTTATGGTACAAATGAAGATGCGTATCGTTTATTTGAGGAAGCACATAAACGTGGTATCAAAGTATTACTAGACTTAGTACCTGGTCATACCTCTGATGAACATGCTTGGTTTAACGCAAGTAAACAGCCTGAAGAAAATGAATTCTCCAGTCGTTATGTATGGACAAATGGTGCCTTTGTTGGGGTTAAAGATCATCCATATATGGCAGGTATGTCTGATCGTAACGGAGCATATATGTTAAACTTCTTTGCGTCTCAACCGGCCCTCAACTACGGATGGTTAGATCGTACAGAGAGTTGGATGTCTGCGGTGGATAGTCCAGAGGCTATCGCTACCAAAGAAGCAATGAAAGATATCATGCGTTTTTGGTTAGATCATGGTGCAGATGGCTTCCGTGTTGATATGGCAGACTCACTTGTAAAAATGATGATAACAAGAAATCAGCGACTGCGAAAATCTGGCGAGATGTTCGTAATATGTTAGATCAAGAATATCCAGAAGCTGCACTTGTTAGTGAATGGTCAAATCCAGAACAAGCAATCAATGGTGGTGGCTTCCATATGGATTTCTACTTAGACCATTGGCATAATGGCTATAACACTTTATTACGTGATTATGAAACAGGTGGAGAAGATCATAGTTTCTTCTTAAAGAGTGGCAAGGGTGATATCTGCCGATTCTTAAATGACTATATGCCTAAGTATAAGGCAACTAAAGAGAATGGTTATATCTCCATGTTTACATGCAATCATGATACACCACGTCCTGCAAATACATTGACTCCTGCCGAGTTAAAGATTGCGTATGCATTTATCCTAACTATGCCAGGTGTTCCATTTATCTATTATGGTGATGAAATCGGTATGCGCTATATGAAGGATATCCGCTCCAAAGAGGGTGGCTTCCATCGTACAGGATCACGTACACCAATGCAGTGGGATAACAGCACAAATAAGGGCTTTTCAACAGCTGAAGCAAATCAACTCTATCTCGCAGTGGATTCATCTGAAGATGCGCCAAACGTAGCAGATCAGCTCAATGATGAAAATTCACTCTACGCTACGACAAAATCTCTTGTGGCATTACGTCACATGCATGCAGACTTACAGGCTGACGCAGACTTCAATGTGATTTATGCTGAGAAGGAGAAGATGCCATTTGTATATAAACGTGGAAAGTTGATACTAGCAATCAATCCAAGTGGTTTAGAAGAGACAATCTCTCTAGATGAGCTACAAGGTTATAAGCCAATCTATACGATTGGAAAAGCATCTATTGAAGATACAACTTTTACAATCGGACCAAGTTCGTTTGTAGTACTTCAAAGAGGATAAATTTTATGAAGTATGTCAATAATGGCTTACGTGTATGTTGGATTTTTTTCAAGACTGTTTTATGGGAACTAGTAACGGAACTGATTAGTGTTATTATTTTAACCGTTTTATTCACAATTAAAATGCTGCAGTTATATGGGAGAAATATGAATTCACGTGATCTGTCTAATTATATTTTACATAATTTAGAAAATGATCCAGTATTTTTCGGTTGCCTTCTTATACTCAATATTATCTTAATATTAGTTTTATATGTAATATATCATCGTAAAGAACCGGATATGTTGCCATTTGAACGTAAGAATTGCATTTCAAAATATATCAAAGGGTATATTTGTGGTCTAATCTTATTTACATTGATTTGGCTTATTTCTCTTGGGCTTGGCGGTTTCCAGGTTGAATTGATATTTAAACATGGAAATATAGCTATGCTTTGTTTATTCTTTGCTGGCTATCTCTTTCAGGGAATGAGCGAAGAGGTACTATTTAGAGGATATCTTTACAAAAGACTAAATACATTTCTTCCACTTCCAATGGTAATTGCGTTGACAAGTTTACTATTTGCTGTAATGCATTTGGGAAACAGCGGAATTTCGATACTAGCATTTATTAATCTTGTTATATTTGGTGTATTTGCTGCGCTAATTCGCTATCATTCAAATAGTTTATGGTTCATAGGCGCTTTCCATTCTGCTTGGAATTTTACGCAGGGACCACTTTTAGGAGTTGCTGTATCAGGCAATGGTAATCAGCAATTTGTTCTTTTTTCAAAACTGAGTGATGTAACTGCGCTTATTAATGGTGGCAGTTTTGGTTTAGAAGGCAGTTTAATAACAACACTTATATTATTAGTGGCAATTTTTGTTGTTTCTAAAAAAATAGGCGTATTGAAAAAAACAATTTGCAAATAAATTTTAAAAAAGTTATTGACATTTATTAAATTCAAAATAAACTATAAGCATAAGCGATGATAAGAAGAGTAGCTGAAAGATAGTATCACAGAGAGTCCTCGAATGCTGAGAAGAGGATATACGAAGGTTTAGTGAAGATGGTCTTGGAGCTGTACTTCCGAAATGTAGGGAGTACCGGGATGTCCCGTTATAGACAAAGAGTATGTTGGTACTCGATGAGGTATGTATTGTGAAATGCATATGAACTAAGGTGGTAACACGAGATTATATATCCCGTCCTTACATGTAAGTGTAAGTGCGGGATTTTTATTTATATAGATAGGAGGTAGCGATGATTGAATTAAGTAACATAGTTAAAACATTCAAAGCAAACAAGGAAAACATCCATGCGGTAAACGACGTTTCATTAACAATCAACGATGGTGAAATCTACGGTATCATCGGATATTCTGGTGCTGGTAAGAGTACGCTGATTCGTTTGATCAATCAACTAGAAGTACAGACAGCTGGTGATGTAGTGATTGATGGTATTAACATCAAGGAACTTAGTCCTAGAGAACTACGTTTACAACGTCAACAAATTGGCATGATCTTCCAACACTTCAACCTCCTATGGAGTAGAACAGTCGCTGAAAATATTGAGCTTCCTCTGGAGTTTGCACATGTGCCAAAAGCAGAAAGACAACAAAGGGCAGCCGAACTAATCGAAATGGTGGGTTTAACAGGAAGAGAAGATGCATATCCAAGTGAGTTATCAGGCGGCCAGAAACAAAGAGTTGGTATTGCAAGAGCGTTAGCGAATTCCCCAAGAATTCTACTATGTGATGAAGCAACTTCAGCACTAGACCCTGATACAACGGAACAGATTCTTGAACTATTAAGAGAAATCAATCAGCGTTTAGGAATCACGATTGTGATGATTACACACCAGATGGAAGTTGTACAGAAGATTTGTACACGAATGGCTGTGATGAGTGATGGAAAGATTGTGGAAGAAGGAACAGTGAAACAATTGTTCGAACATCCAAAACACGCAGTCACAAGAAGATTCGTACAGAATATTGAAGCTAACCAAACAATCGAAGAACTAGCTGAAAGTTTGAAAGAGAAATATCCAAGTGGTAAGTTACTTCGTTTATCCTTTACAGGAAATAATGCAGAGCAGCCAACGATTATCAATGCGGCAAGACTTGTACCATTTGAAATATCAATTGTAGAGTCAAACATCTCACAATCCTCCGTTGGACCAATGGGTGTAACATACATTCATATTAGTGGTGGAGTTGATAGTGACTACAACAAGTTTGTGACATACTTAACTGACAACAATGTCATTGTGGAGGTTCTCTAATGATAGGTGGCGTACTAAACTTAGATCAGCTATTTACGGCTATCAATGAAACAATCTACATGACACTTGTATCACTCGTACTTGCGACAATCTTAGGATTACTAATTGGTATCCTGTTGTACTGTACACAAACGGGTGGCTTATTTCAAAACAAGATTATCAATCGAGTGATTGATGTGATTATCAACGTATTACGTGCGATTCCATTTATCATCTTACTGATTATCTTGATTCCATTTACAAAGCTGATTGTAGGTACGATGTTAGGAGCTACAGCAGCCTTACCTTCATTGGTATTCGCGGCAGCGCCATTCTATGCACGAATGTGCATCATCGCATTTCAAGATGTAAACAAAGGTACCATTGAAGCAAGTAAAGCAATGGGTGCCAGCAATTGGCAAATTATTCGAAAAGTATTACTTCCTGAAGCATTACCATCTTTGATCTCAGGAATCACAGTAACAGGAATTTCCTTAATCTCTTATACAGCTATGGCAGGTGCCATTGGTGCTGGTGGACTTGGAAACCTCGCATACTTATATGGTTTTGCAAGAAGAAATGAATTGATACTTTATACTTCAACCATCATCATTATCATCATTGTATTTGTTATACAGTGGTTCGGTGATGCAATCGTAAAACGAATCGACAAACGATAAATATATAAAAAAAGAAAAGGGAGAAAACTCATGAACAAGATTACAAAAATTATTGCAGCAGCTACATTCGCATTAGGCTTAACAGCTTGCGGAACATCCAAAAAAGAAAATGCATCCACAACAGCTTCAGACAGCACTAAGTTAACAGTGATCGCAACTGCTAACCCACACGCAGTGATTCTAGATGAAGCGAAGTCCATCTTGAAGGACAAGTACAACATCGATCTAGAAGTAACAGTTACTGATGATTACTTCATTCCAAATGAAGCAGTATCCAACGGAGAAGCAGACGCAAACTACTTCCAACACGTACCATTCTTTGACAAAGAAAAGAAAGAAAAGAACTACAAGATTTCAAATGTAGGTGGTATTCATATCGAGCCATTTGGAATCTACTCTAAGACAATCAAGAATGTTTCTGATATTAAGGATGGTTCAACAGTTGTTATTTCTAACTCTGTAGCAGATAACGGTCGTATCTTAGCAATTCTTGCACAGGAAAACCTTGTGAAGTTACCAGATAACGCAGATGTATTAAACTTAACAATTGCAGATATTGATAACGATACAAATAATCCAAAGCACTTAAAGTTCCAGGAAGTAAAACCAGAATTACTCGCAACAGCTTATGAAAACGGTGAAGGTGACTTAGTAGCTATCAACGGTAACTTCGCAATCAACGCTGGTCTAAAGCCAGGATCTGACGCATTAATCCTTGAAAAGGCTAATGAATCTAACCCATATGTAAATATCATCGCTTGCCAAGAAGGTCATGAAAAGGATGAAAAGATTCAAGCTTTAGTTAAGGTATTACAGTCTGAAGAAATTCGTGAATTCATCAAGAAGAACTGGTCTGATGGTTCCGTTATTCCAGCTGAATAAGTATTAAGATTAGTCATGCATGCATAGTGCATGGCTTTTTTATATCTATAATATTCAGATGAATATCACTTTCTCTTCACGTGTACAATTTGAAGAAGAGTGATACTCTAGATGTAGATAGATTTGATTTAACATCTATGGAAAGGATGCAGTATGGAAATTAAAGAAACAGCCAGTGCGGGGACAATTGAAAAATGTGATTGCCTTGTAACAGTTTCAAAGGGAGAATGGGATATCAAAATCAACCTTTCTTCAAAAGTTTTATATCAATATGGTGATAGTATCAGAAATACAATTCTTCAAACATTAAAGAAATTAGATATAAATGATGTGACGGTTGATGTTGAAGATATGGGTGCTTTTGAGTATGTGATTGTTGCTAGACTAGAAGCCGCAATTTATCGTAGCCAGAAACAGATGGATCAGATTCCATGGGGAGATTTACTACATGAATAATAAGAATCGATTACGTCGAACGATGATGTTTCTAAATGCACAAAAGCCAAATTTACTAAAAGATCCATTTATTTATGCACCAGACTCTTTGATATTTGATTTAGAGGATGCGGTTGCACTAGGTGAAAAGGACGCGGCTCGTTTTGTGCTTGCGCATGCGCTTAAGAGTGTTGATTATCAAAACTGTGAGAAGGTAGTTCGTATCAATGGGATTGATACACCATTCTGGAAAGAAGATATCCGTTGTGCAGTATACGCAGGCTGTGATAGTATTCGTATTCCTAAGACAGAGTCAGCTGAAGATGTACAAGCTGTTGAAGCAGAAGTATTAAAAGCTGAAAAAGAAGCAGGTGTTGAAGAAGGGCATACTTTACTGATGGCTGCGATTGAATCCGCAAAAGGAGTCATTAATCTAAAGGAGATCTGTACAGCTTCCTCACGATTATTCGGGGTAGCACTATCTGCTGGTGATTATACAAAAGACTTACATACAGTCATCACTGGTACAGGTGTTGAACTCTCAGGTGCTAGACAGTTAATGGTAATTACCGCAAGAGCAACTGGTGTTCAATGTTTCGATACTGTCTATACTAACCTGGATAATATGGAAGGCCTAAAAGCAGAAACAAAGCTGATTCATGATATGGGATTTGATGGCAAATCGATTATTAATCCAAGACAGATTCCAATCGTTCATGAAGTATATACACCAAGTCAAGAAGACATTATCTTTGCACAAAAAGTTGTGAAAGAGATTGATGAAAAACGTGCACAGGGAATTGGCGTATTTACGGTAGATGGAAAGATGATCGATGTGGCGTTCTATGATGGTGCAAAGAGAACGATTGCGCTTGCAAAAGCTGCAGGCGTATATCAGGAGGTGGACAATGCTTAATGCAGTAGGAAGAGAAATCCCACAAGAAGTATTAGATGAAACTGGTAAAACAGTCTTTCAGGGAACATATCAATTTGACCAACACGAATATACAAAAGCACCTGTAAAGGCAAAAACTCGTATAGGTGGTAGCGGTAGTAAACTTGAAAGTAGTATTCAGGAAGTATTACAAAAGTGTAATGCCCATGATGGTATGACAATTAGTTTCCACCACCATTTCCGTGAAGGGGACCTAGTGGTAATGCAGGTGATGAATGTCATACATGAATTAGGGTATAAAGATATTACAATTTGCGCTAGTTCCTTAAGTAAAGCACAGGATGACCTTGTGCCAATGATTGAAGATGGTACTGTAACACATATTGAAACATCTGGTGTTCGTGGCAAGATTGGTGAAGCTATCAGTGAAGGGAAACTAAGGGGTATCGCTATTTTGCGCTCTCATGGTGGTAGAGTGCGTGCGATTGAAACAGGAGAAACAAAGATTGATATTGCCTTTATTGGTGCCCCGAGTTGTGATGAGTACGGAAACTGCCGAGGTGTTGGCGGCAACAGCAATTGTGGTGTATTATCCTATGCCGCAATCGATGCAGAATATGCAGAAAACGTCGTCGTTTTAACGGATTGCATCGTTCCATTTCCAAACTTTCCAGCAGATATCAGCATGACAAATGTTGATTATATCATCAAAGTTGATACGATTGGTGATGCGGACAAGATTGCGACAGGTGCTGCACGTCCTGTAACAGATATGAGAAAACTCATGATGGCACAAAGCTGTGCTGATTTTATCGCATGTACACCAGCGTTTCAGGATGGCTTTTCATTCCAGACAGGGATTGGTGGAGCTTCTATCGCTACAGCACAATGTCTTGCGGAAAAGATGAGAGAGAAGAATATCCACATGAGTTTTGGCGCGGGTGGAATGTCAAAACCAATGTGCGATTTATTAGAAGAAGGCCTTGTAAACTGTCTTTTAGATACACAGGACTTTGATGTACCTTCAATTGAGAATCTCATTTCTAATCCAAAGCACTATTCCATCACAACAAAGGAATATGCAGATCCCTTCTGTAAAGGTGCTGTTGTAAATAAACTGGACTTTGTCATTCTAGGAACTTTAGAGGCAGATATTCACTTCAATTGTAATGTTGTAGTAAGCTCCGAAGGAGAACTGATGGGTGCACAAGGTGGTCATCCTGATACAGCAGCTGGTGCGAAATGTACAATTGTCATTACACCACTTTTACAAGGAAGAATTCCAACAATACGTAACCAGGTTACGACTGTTACTACACCAGGAGAAACAGTCGATGTCATTGTGACAGATTACGGTATTGCGATTAATCCAAAACGACAGGACCTATTAGAAGTTGCACAAAACGCACATCTTCCTGTTAAGACAATCGAGCAGTTGCGTGATATCGCATATCATATGGCAAAAGAACCTGCGCCATTAGAATATGAAGATAAGGTTGTGGCTATCATTGAAGCTAGAGATGGCACCATCATGGATGTTGTTCGAAAGAGAAAGGATAAAAACTAATATGACAATCGGTTTTCGTGCCTTTACAGACTTTGAAAGACCTTCACCGGAGCTAATTGAAGCATATCGTACTTTACCATCTGCTAATATTGGCGATTGTTGTTATAAGATGAACTGTATGTTTGATGGCATTCATTCATTCAATGATATTCCACTTTGTGGTCCTGCCTTTACTGTCAAGGTCCCAGCAGGAGATAACCTTGTGGCACAACTTGCCTTGGACTATGCAAAACCTGGAGATATCATTGTGATTGATGGTGCTGGGTTCACCAATCGTGCTCTTGTTGGAGGTATGATGGTAACTTACGCAAAGGAAAAACAATTAGGTGGTTTTGTGGTAAATGGCGCAATTCGGGATGTTGATGACATCAAGAATAGTCCAATTCCCGTTTATGGCATTACCCAAACACCGTTAGGCCCATATCGAAGTGGTCCAGGTGAAATGAACGTGCCTGTATGTTGTGGTGGTCAAGTTGTAATGCCTGGAGATATCATCGTTGGTGATCATGATGGAATTGTTGTAATTCCCCAAAAGGATGCGGAAGAATTATTAAAAGCTGTAAGAAATAACTTGGCACACGAACAAACAGAGATGAAAAAGATGAAGAGTGGAATATACACAATGCAGGAACATCAAAAAGAATTCCTTGAGAAATTCTTGAAAAATGGTGGCGTCTTTAAATAGAAAAGAATGGATTGGAGAATGTCTAATGAAAGATGTTCTCCAATTTTTTATCATAAGTGCAAAATCGACCTTCAACATCAATGAAAAAAGGGAAACAATTACAAAAACACAGCGCATTAAATGCGATTTTCATGTATGATATTTGTAATGTAATAAGAGAGTAGGAGATTAGAATGGCAGATAAAATTATCGTCTTAGATTTTGGAAGTCAATACAACCAGTTAATTGCACGGCGTATTCGTGAATTTGGAGTTTATAGTGAACTTCATCCAGGAGATATGACACTTGCGGAAATCGTCGCAATGCAAGATGTTAAGGGAATTATTTTCTCTGGTGGCCCAAACAGCGTATATGAAAAGGATGCACCTAAGTGTGATCCAGCAATCTTCACATCAGGCTTACCTATTTTAGGTATCTGTTACGGTATGCAGATGACACACTTCATGAATGGTGGTAACGTTACACCATCCGATAAGAAGGAATATGGTCGTACAGAAATCACAGTAGATACAACATCCCCATTATTTAAAGGTTTACCTGAAAAGCAAATTGTATGGATGAGCCATGGCGACCAAGTATCTACACTAGCAGAAGGATTCCATTCAATTGCAAGTAGTGATACATGCCCATTTGCGGCTAGTGCAAACGATGAAAAGAAGATCTACACACTACAGTTCCACCCAGAAGTACGTAACTCAGAGTACGGACTAGATATGTTAAGGAACTTCGTATTCAACATTGCCAAGGCTGAAAATAACTGGACAATGAAGGATTTTGTAAACCAACAGGTAGAAGAAATCAGAGCACAAGTTGGTGATGATAAGGTATTACTAGCATTATCTGGCGGTGTAGACTCATCTGTAGTAGCTG
>USIC01000006.1 GCA_900554555.1 uncultured Solobacterium sp.
TGCTTTTATATTCATACTATAAACATAAATTAGCTTGTCTATTCATCCTAAATAAAAGTGAACCTTTTTGACGATAGGCTCACTTCTGAATACAGATTATTTTATAAACACATCTGGTAAATCTTCTTTACGTCTTCTACTGTTAATGGAACAAATGCATGCTTTAATCGATTATGCGAACATGCCGACTCTGCCATTGCTTGGAAGTATTCTTCATCAATATTTACTTCTGAAAGTGTCATCGGAATTCCATTGGACTTAAAGAAGTCATGTAATGCTTGAATCCCTTGTTTGGCTAGAAGTGCTTCATCATCACCTTGTAGGCCCCATACATTTTTAGCAAACTTTGCTAGACGTGGTGTAATCGTTGGATCTTTAGCAAGGATATACTCTAACCATCTTGGGGTAAGAATTGCTAGACCTACACCATGTGTGATGTCATAATATGCACTTAATTCATGTTCCATCGCATGACATGGCCAGTATGTATCTAGCTTGCCATATTCTGGAATGCCAGAACATGCGATAGATGAGTTCCACATCAGATTTGCACGCGCAGAATAGTTTGTAGGTTCCTTTAATGCGATTGGAAGATTCTGAATCACTGATTTTAAGACACCCTCTTGGATTGCTTCAGAGAGGTCTGAATCATCTGTTCGTGAAAAATATCCTTCCATGATATGACTCATGATATCAGCAGAACCTGCAGCTGTCTGGTATGCAGATACAGAATATGTATAGGTTGGATCACAGATGGAGACCTGTGGGAATGTAAAGGATCTACCAATCTTTTTATTCAATGCCATGTTGGAGATAACGCCACCACCATCAAATTCAGAACCTGTTGCGGCAAGTGTCAAAATATCGACGAGTGGTAATGCTTTGGATGTACCACGTGAATCGAGTACCATCTGCCAATAGTCATCACCTTCGTAATATGCTCCTACTGCGATTGCCTTTGAACAGTCTAGTGTACTACCACCACCGACAGATAAAATTACATCAATATTGTGTTCTTTACACAATTTAGAACCACGTTCTACTGTTTCAATACGAGGATTAGGTTCAACACCTGCACATTCTACAACCGTAAATCCACCTTCATTTAAAATCTTCATTACTTCATCATATAATCCGATTTTCTTAATCGAACCTCCACCATAGGTAAGAAGTACACGTTTACCGTATTCATTTAAGCTCTCTGCTAAGTACGAAATTGATCCTTTGCCAAAATAGAGTTTGGTTGGAATGTAATGTTCAAAGCTTTCCATTGTATATTCTCCTTTTCTATAGCGATACAAATCAATTATTCAAAGTTAACTTTGTTATTGTCGAAGCTTTTAATCTTCGCAAGACTTTCAACACGATATCCCTGTTTCCGTAACTTCTCTCCACCACCTTGGAAGAGTTTTTCAACACAGATGCCAAGTCCTACGACTTTCGCACCACTTTGATTTGCAATATCAATCAGACCATCTGCCGCTAAACCATTTGCTAAAAAGTCATCGACAATCAAGATATGATCATCTTTATTTAAATAATCTTTGGAAACCGTTACTGTAAAGTCCTTGTTATAAGTATAGGAATGTACATGTGAGGTATATACATGATCCCCAATATTTTTAGATTTTGATTTCTTTGCGAAAACAACAGGTACGTGGAAACGTTGCGCAATCGCTACTGCTACCGCAATACCTGAAGCTTCAATCGTTAAGATACGTGTAATCTTTTCATCTTTGTATAGACGGTAAAATTCATCTGCCATCTGATCGAGCATCTCGACATCGATTTGATGATTCAGGAAACTATCTACTTTTAAGATGTTTCCTGGAAAAACCTTGCCATCTTGTAATATCTTTTCTTCTAGTTCTCTCATAGGTTATATAGTTTTGTATACTTCTCCTCAAGATAATCTAGGTAGTAATTCACATTGAATTCTTCCCCTGATACCATCTTCATTAGCTCTGGTGCCTCATATCTAAATCCATACTTATGGATATGTTCTTTAAGCCAATTCATGATGACATCATATTGGTTATTACTTAATAATGTATCAACATCTAAGTCTTTACGCATTGCATGCATGTATTGTGCCGCAAATGCAGTTCCAAGTGCATAAGTCGGGAAGTAACCAAAACTACCATCAGACCAGTGTACATCTTGTAAGATACCTACTTTATCATTTGGTACATCAACACCTAAGTATTCCTTGTACATCTTGTTCCAAGTTTCATTTAGTCCTTCTGTGGAGATTGTTCCATTGAAGAGCCCTTTTTCAATTTCATAGCGAACTAAGACATGTAATGGATATGTTAATTCATCTGCCTCCGTACGTACAAAGGATGGCTTTGCGACGTTGATGGCTTCATAGAATTCTTCAAAGGATACATTGCCTAATTGTGTTGGGAATGTTTCTTGAAGTTTTGGATAATGATATTTCCAGAAGGCTGTTGTACGTGCTAGGTAGTTTTCGCATAATCTAGATTGTGATTCATGCATACCTGATGAAATTCCTTCGGATAGAATCATGCCATCATACTTAGGATCTACATCATGTTCATAGTATGCATGTCCTACTTCATGAACGGTAGAAAGTACTGCTGAAACAACATCATTCTTTACGTACTTCGTAGTCGTACGGCAATCGTTTTCACATGTCCATGACGTAAATGGATGTTCAGATTCATTCTGATATCCCCATGATGAATCAAAGTGTAGATATTCAAGTAACTGTGTCATGAATTTCTTTTGGTCTTCAATTGGGAATTCTTGATGTAGGAATTCTTCATTCTTTTGTTTAGCCTTTGTAACCTTTTGAATCAGTGGTACAAGTCTTTCCTTTAGTGCCGCAAAGAATACATCATACTTTTCTTGTGTCATGCCTGGTTCATAGTCATCAAGCATTTGATCGTATAGGTTCTTATCGCTATTACGATAGCGATACATCTTCTTACTGACTTCGATAATCTTCTTTAAGTATGGTTCAAAGATAGAATAGTCAGATTGTGACTTTGCCTGAATCCATGCATCAAAGGATTCATCGCGTAGCTTTTGATATGCGACAAACTCTTCTGTTGGAATGCACATCGTATCCATTGCTTGTTTGTAGTAGAGTTCTACTGCGCGCTTATTATCACCATCAATTTGTGGGTCGTCCTTTAATTCCTTTAATAGTTGAACCATTTCTGGATCTGTTTCAATCGAGAATAATTCTCCTGCAAGATATGCGGAACGTTCATCACGATAAGCAGCTCCTGCGGATGGTGCGACTGTCTGTTTGTCTATGCCAATGATTGCTAATGCCATCTGATATGCAGAACGGCGAAATATCCAATCTTTATATTGTTGTAGTTTCTCTTCGTATGTCATGATATTTCCTCCTATTTCATTGCGTTTATCATACACCCAGCAACTATCTTATGGCACTTATAACGCAATGTTTGTTACTTACAGTATAGCCTAAAAATCTGATGAATCTGTATTATTTTTTCTTTCCAACAGGAAAGAAAAACAGGAGTTATATACTCCTGCTTGGATTACTTTTGGAAGTATTGTTTTAGTTTAGAAATGATTTCATCTAGCGCAATACCTGTACGCTCAGACATCTTCTCCACTGTAGCCTTTGGTAACATGATTCTAGCTAATGGAGTATCAAGTGCTCTAAACTTATCACTGATTGTAAACAGATACTGTTTTAGATTAGGATCAGCGTCTAGTAAGTCCTTGAGTTTTGTATCTTTTGTGATACTTTCAGGATTGATTGTAGAAGAACTTGTAGACACTGCGTTTTCTTCTACTGGTTCTGGTTTTTCTTCTTCTACGCCATGTTCATTATTTGACCATGTAAGTAGAGTTTGGTAACCTGTTAATGCACGAATGTGTGTACAATCTTGCATCATTTCTAAGATACCTCTAAACTTACCGTCTTCATCTCTTATCGCAACATACTTGATATAGATGAAGATTTCTGGTTTATTGATCCAGAATTCAGCTTCATTTTGTTCACCGCTTCTAAACTTCTCAATGATTTCTTCAACGATATGAACGCTCTTCTTTGGATGGCAGTTCTTTACATCTCGACCGATAACATTCTTAGAACGTGGGAATACACGGTGCTTAGTATCTGTGTAGAAACGAACAATTTCGTTTTCATCAACATATGATAAGTCAACTGGCATATGTTGATATACCAAGTTGATTTGTTCAAGTGTCATCTTACCAGTCTTTACATCCAACTCTTGGTCATTACCGATGTGGTATCCATATTTACCAAGAAGGCTTGCAAGTTCATTTGTAAATCCTTCTGTTGGTTTTGAAGATGCTGGTGTTTCTATCTTTGTTGGCTCTACTGTGATATTCGCAAAACCAATTTCTTGATCTCCTGATTTCATATGCTCAAATTCCTCATCAGAGATTAAAGCTAAGGATGTAGGATATAACACTGTTTCTTCCTTCTGCATTAAGTCTCTTACATCTGCTACAACTGTACTTTGTAGTTCGATGAATTCATCTTCCTTGCCTTCTTTGATTAAGTTATAGGCTTGTGTGATTTCATCACGGATAAAGTCATCTAATGTCCACATCGTTGTTGTAGGACGTGTGAACCCTTTCTTTTCAAGCACTGGATATAACTGATTTTGCTTACGAGAAAGATGCTTACGCCACTGGATCATCTGGTCATATAATTCAAACCACTGATTCTTGATAACTGGGTATTGTACAAGGTCTTCTACGGATAGTAAAAGTTCCTTCATTTTTTCGTTTTCACGATAATAACAAGCAATAGGATGCGTCTTTGGTAAATTTGGTTTGCTTGTATTTAAGATGCCATCGAATAAGTCTAGCATCGCTTGGATGTCTTCCTTACGGCATTCATCATCAATTTCTTCTTTTAATTCTTGTTCAATTAGAGCTACTTCATATGGTTCTAAAGTGTGTACCTTCTCTTTGAGAATTGCACGTGCTTCTTCCATTGTAAGTTTCCCTGCATCATATGCATTACGTACTTCGAAAACTGTTTTTAGTTTTTCATCATTTACATTTTTTAAATATTCTTTCATGTTAGACACCTCTTGTTAGTTTTCACAAACTAACTTTATCAAGTATCTGTAATTTTGTCATTTGAGATTATCATATTTTTTTAGACTTAAAAAAGACCATAACTTTCGCCATGGTCTTGTATGAAATAGATTGATTTATTCAGCTCCTGTAATTGTCATACCTTCTAGACGTGTTACAGATGGTACGACTAGATTGTCGTACTGTACTGTCTCTTTGGACATGTATAGTTCTTTTACATAGTCGCTCATACTTCCAGATAAGGATCCACCAGAAACAACCGTCACCTTATCTCCATCATGTAAGTATCCTAGACGGATTTCACCAAAGACATTTCCTGTAACTGGATCGACTTGGAAGTCGGAGAATTCAACAACTTCTAAATACTTTCCTGTGCGTAATGTCGCTTCATCCTTTTGTCCACCTGAGACAACGACGTTAGAAATCTTGAAGCTATCCTTGAGATTCATGTAGCTAGCAAACATACAGCCACCCCAATATTGCATTGGAACGTTTGCATCTAAGAGTGTTACTTCACGGATTGGTGCACCTTCATCATCGTAATTGAAGTTTTCAGAAGAATTTGGTAATTCCTTCACTGTCTTCAGTGTTACCTTATCACCTTTTACATCTTGGGCGATGGCTTCGCCAATCTTCCAATCACTAAGCTTAAGATAAACACTAGCTGCATATAACTTCTGAATGAAGTATTGATAGATACTTGTAGAATCGCTTGTACTAAAGATAACAGCCATCTTTGGTAATTTAGGTGTAGGTACTGCACTCAGACGGTCTTTACCATACTGTAATGTCTTAGTGACGTCACGTGTTAAACCTTCTTTATCGCATCCACCAGAATTGTACATACGATAGAGTTCAATTTCATGACCATCTTTACGTGCATTCACAACTGCTTCTACCATGGAACTTGGATAGGTCTCACAAACATCTACCCCTTCAGAGTTTATAAAACGACGTTCTACTTCATTAACGAAAATTTCATAGCTGTTGATATCTTCTGTTTCTGTTTCATGAATTGAACGCATTGTTGTAATAAAGTCTTCTGCAACCTTTGCAATATCAACTACCTTTTGATTAGGTACAACTTCCTGACTTGGCTTTACAAGAGAATATGACTTGTTTTTTACAAATTCTGCAGTGTAGATGAGTTGATCTACTTTTCGCTTGATATCTTCAATGGAATCAGTTGGATTGATTTCATCACTTGCACTACCAAGTGCTTCGCCGTTATCTAAAGAACGATGAACCGTAAGTTTGATGTGTTCTACGTCTTTTGCACGGTTTTGGTCTAGCTCATGACGAATGAAGTAGAATTCCCAGCCACGTGTTTTTGTGTCTGTGATTTCCCAAGCATCAGCTTTAGATTCTTTTAGAATTTCTATAATCTTCTCTAACATTAGCCTAATCTTCCTTTCGTCTTTAAATATGGTCCACCATCACTGACTTTGACCCATTCCTTATGGCCCTTACCACAAGCTCCACAACCATAGACACCACGGTCACCCGATAACATCGAAACATTACCTAATACTTCTGTCACATATCCTGTCATGATGACTGGTCCTACAACCTTGCCCGTTAACTTACCATCCTTGATTTCACGTCCAAGTTTGAGGATACATTGAATACCCCAGTGCTTAGGATCTTCCATACCAGAGGACATACCTTCTAGTAAGTATCCATGTTTTACAGACGCAATCATATCTTCAACCTTATCTGTACCTGAATCAAAGAGAGTATTTGTCATACGTGTGTAAACTTTATGTTCATAGTTTTGACGCTTACCGTTACCAGTTGGCTTTACGCCTAAGCGTAGTGCACTTAACGCATCACAGATACCACTGCGTAAGATACCATTTTCGATTTCCACAACATCTCCCGCAAGAGTTCCTTCATCGTCAAACGCAAAGGAAGTCACGTTATCTGCACAAAGTGCACCTTCATGCATGGTCACAAGATCACTACCTACTCGTTTGTTGATAAAGTCTTTACCAAGTGCACGGTTTTTGACGAACATATCCATCTCTACACCATGACCAAACGCTTCATGCGCGATAAGTCCTGATACTTCCGGTGTTGTGATGATGTCATATTCACCTGGTTCAATTGGATCAGCAGTTAATACTTCTTTAGCAAACTTCACTGCGTAATCAATCTTATCCTTTAACTGTGTAAATACTTCAGGTCCACCTAAAGCAGATAATCCTTGGTAGCCAATTTCATTCTTACCATCCATTACGATAATAGGTGCGACTACACCTTCGCAATATACATAACTCTGTCTTAAATCACGATTAGCAGTTAAGAATAGCTTTGAAACGTGTGTGGATTGTGCAATGACCATACAGTCCACAACATGTTCATCCTTACTGATTGCCTCAAGGGAATAAGAATTTAAGTCATTTACCAACTTTTCAATATCTGTATTTTCAGGTAACTGTTCACATTCCTTTTCCACAAAGAGTGTGAGTGGTTCATCCTCTAATTTCTTTGTGTTGTATACAGCTGTCTTTGTTAGTTTTAATACGGCAAGTTGCGCATCGAGTTCCTTCTTGATCTTGTGATAAGTTTCATCGATGGAATCCGCATCAAAGTGATTAAATGCATATTCACTATATAAGCCATCTTTATAGACACGCACAACACTACCGCGTTCTGTCGTTAGATTGGAAGAACTGATGACTTTCACCTGTTGAGAGATGCGAATCGCAAAGCCTTTTGAATCCGTCGAAAGAACACTGACATAATCATAATTGTCGCCTAATTTAGAAACTAATTGTTTTAAACTTGGCGCAAGTGTATTTAAATATTCTGAAAATGGTGCTTTCATAATTTTTTCATCCTTTCATTTTGCTATATTGTACATCAATTTATCTTGCTTGGATATTTCATATTTGTAACTTCTCATAGCATTTTCATTGTTTTTTTAAGCAGAAATTATTAAAATTGATGACAAATGACAATTATAAGGCGTGGACATACACGGCTTTTTGCATTTTTAGATTTAGAGGAGGATCGACTATGCGTATTGGTATGGATATCGGATCAACAACCATCAAGTGCGTTGTACTGGATGAGAATGATCAAATCATCTATTCCGCATATGAAAGACATTACAGTCACATTCTTGAAAAGACACGTGAACTGTTAACGTCTTTAAATGATACATATTTAAAAGGTAAGAAAGCATACTTTGCGATTTCCGGTTCTGCTGGAATGGGCTTAGCTGATAGTTGTGGTGTTAGTTTCGTACAGGAAGTATTTGCGGACCGCGTTGCGGCGAACCGTCTAAACCCTGGCACTGACTGTATCATCGAACTTGGTGGCGAAGATGCCAAAATCTTATTCTTAACAAATGGTACCGAAGTTCGTATGAATGGTTCTTGTGCTGGTGGTACTGGAGCCTTTATTGACCAGATGGCTACCCTTCTAAAGATGAGCGCTGATGAGATGGATAAGGCTGCTCAACAAGCAACACGTAAGTATACGATTGCAGCTCGTTGTGGTGTATTCGCAAAGAGTGATGTTCAACCATTAATCAACCAAGGTGCTTTAGCAAGTGATATTGCGGCTTCTATTTACCAAGCGGTTGTTAACCAAACGATTGCAGGCCTTGCCCAAGGGCGTCCAATCTCTGGAAAGATTTTATACTTAGGTGGACCACTCACATTCTCTAAATGTTTACGTGATAGTTTCAACGAAACATTAAAGGTTGAAGGCATCTGTCCAGAAAACAGTCTTCTATACGTTGCCTTAGGTGCCGCATATTATGCAGATAAGGAAGTTGTCTTTGACGATGTTGTTAAAGGCTTAGCTAACTATGGTAAAACTGCGACATACGCAAGCTTACCACCACTCTTCAACAATGTTGAAGAGTATAACGAATTCAAGAAGCGTCATGCAAAGGCTAGCGTTCCACGCGTAGACTTTGACGAAAATACTGGACCCGTTCATATTGGTATCGACTCTGGTTCGACTACCATCAAGGTTGCGGTTATCGATGATAACGCAAACCTACTTTATACAGACTACCAATCCAATAGTGGTAACCCACTACCTATCGTCATTGATGTTTTAAAGGGTCTATATGAAGCTCATCCAAACCTAAAGATTCAATCTGTAACAACAACTGGTTATGGCGAAGCCCTAATGACACATGCACTACATACTGACTTTGGTCTTGTAGAAACAGTTGCTCACTTTACAGCTGCGAAACACTTTATGCCAGATGTAGACTTCATCATCGATATCGGTGGTCAGGATATGAAGTGCTTTAAGATTGAAAATGGTGCAATCTCTGACATCTTCTTAAATGAAGCTTGTTCATCTGGTTGCGGATCATTCTTACAAACATTCTCTGAAGCTCTTGGCTATAGTGTAAAGAACTTTGCACAAGAAGCTCTCTTTGCCAAGCACCCAGTTGACCTTGGTAGCCGTTGTACCGTATTTATGAATTCTAGCGTTAAACAAGCGCAGAAAGATGGCGCAGGCTTTGACTGTATCTCTGCTGGCCTATCCATTTCTGTCGTTAAAAATGCATTATATAAAGTTATTCGTACTTCCAGCCCTGAGCAACTTGGTAAGAAGATCGTTGTACAAGGTGGTACATTCTATAACGAAGCTGTCTTACGTGCATTTGAAAAAGAGATGGGTGTAGATGTCGTACGTCCTGATATTGCTGGTTTAATGGGTGCTTATGGTGCCGCATTACACGGTAAAGAACATAGTAAACCAGGTACAACTTCTTCTATCCTTACACTAGAAGAGCTCAATAACTTCACACAGAAAGTTCAAAACGTTCAATGTGGACTTTGCGGTAACCACTGTCAGATGACTGTTAGTGTCTTCCAAGATGGCAAACGCTTTATCACTGGTAATCGTTGTGACCGTCCAATTACAGGTAAGTCCAATGATGATACGCTTAACTTATATGCATACAAGCAACAACAACTCAGCCAATTAATGAAAAATCCAGGCACTGGTACACGTGGCAAGATTGGTATTCCGATGGTTCTTAACATGTATGAACTATTACCATTCTGGCATGCCTTCTTTACAAACCTAGGTTTCCAAGTAATTGTGAGTCCATTTAGTAACCGTAAGTTATACCAAGCAGGTCAAGGCTCTATCCCTAGTGATACCGTATGTTTCCCTGCAAAATTAACACACGGTCACATCATGGCATTACTCAAGAAAGATGTCGATGCCATCTTCTATCCATGTATGAGTTATAACGTCGATGAAGGCTTAGGTGATAATCACTATAACTGCCCTGTCGTTGCCTACTATCCTGAAGTTCTAGCAGGTAATATTCGTGAGTTAGAAGATACAAAGTTTATCTATGAGTATCTCAACCTCGAACAGCGTAAAGACTTTGTTCGCTTAATGCCAAAGATTATGCAGAAGTACTACCCTGATTTAAAGACATCAGATATTCATAACGCGATTGAAGTAGCGTATACTGCATACCGCAAACACATGGAAGATACCCGCAAAGAAGCAGAGCGTATGATGACAGAAGCCCGCAACGAAGGAAAACGTATTATCGTTCTTGCTGGTCGTCCATACCATGTCGACCCAGAAGTGAACCACGGTATTGATAAGTTAATTGTTCAACATGGCGCTTGTGTTATTACAGAAGATAGTATCTCTAACTTAGTTCAAAAGTTCGATACTTCTGTCTTAAACCAATGGTCCTACCATAGCCGTCTTTACGGCGCAGCGAAATACTGTGTTAATCACGCAGATATGGACTTAGTCCAACTTGTATCCTTCGGATGTGGTCTTGACGCCGTAACATCCGATGAAACAAAGGAAATTTTACAAGAAGGAAATAAACTCTATACACAGCTAAAGATTGATGAAATCACCAACCTCGGTGCCATCAATATCCGTATTCGTTCATTATTCGCCGCTCTAGACGAAAGAAAGGAACAAGCCTAATGGAATACATGACACCTAACTTTACGAAAGACATGTTAAAAACACATACGATTTTAGCGCCTAACATGGCTCCAATGCAGTTTGCGGCAATCAAGGCCGCCATGGAAAGTGAAGGCTATCGTATTGTCATGCTAGAAAACTCTGGTGCACAAGTTGCACAACTTGGTTTGAAGTATGTACACAATGATACATGTTATCCTGCATTATTAATTATTGGTCAGTTCTTAGATGCTTTAAACAGCGGTAAGTATGACCTACAGCATACAGCCCTATTGATTTCACAATCAGGTGGAGGCTGTCGTGCTTCTAACTACATTAAGTTATTACGTAAGGCACTTGTAAAAGCAGGCTATGATTATATCCCTGTCGCATCACTCAATGCGTCAGGTCTTGAAAAAGGATCTTCGATGCCAATGACTTTACGTCTTCTGCTAAAGGTTCTAGCCGCTGCAGAATACGGTGACTTAATCGCCGCATTACACAACCAAGTAAAACCATATGAGATTAATAAGGGAGATGCGGCTGCTTATGTTGCCAAATGGACAGCACAAGTACAAGATTGGTTAAACCACAATAAGAACTACACCATCTTCTCTATGAAGCGTCGCTTCAAAGATATCGCAAATGACTTTGCTAAAATTCCAGTGAATCGTACACCGAAGGTAAAAGTTGGTGTTGTAGGAGAAATCTACGTGAAGTTCTCCCCTATGGGAAACAATGACTTAGTCTCCTTCCTAGAATCACAAGATTGTGAAGTCAATATGCCAGGTCTTATGGGATATATTGAATACTGTGTTGCTAACGCAACATTAGACGTACAAATCTATGGTGGTCCATTTGTAAAGCGTAAAGTAGCTGATCTTCTACTAGCATTCTTAGATAACATTGGCATTGCCATGTCAAAAGCCATGGAAAGCGCAGGCTTCCACGGTCCTATGTCCTTTAAGGAATTAATGAAGAAGCCGGAGGGTATCCTCTCTCTTGGAGTTAAGATGGGTGAAGGTTGGTTATTAACATCTGAAATGATTGAGTTAATTGAAACAGGATATGAAAATATTGTCTGTGCACAGCCATTTGGTTGTTTACCAAACCACATCGCTGGTAAAGGTGTAGTCAATCGTATCCGTGCGAAGTATCCAAATGCAAATATCACAGCTGTTGACTATGACCCTAGTGCTACGAAAGTTAACCAAGAAAACCGTATCAAGTTAATGTTATCGGTTGCGAAAGAACGTCTCAATCAGAAAAACAATTCAAACGAAGTATAGAAAATGGGATTGACCAATACGGTCAATCCCTTTTACATCTATCTATTACACTTTGCTAGTAAAGCTTTTACTCGTTGTACATTCGCAGAGTCATCCTGGTGCCATTCTTCTTTTAACAATTCTAATTCACGTTTG
>USIC01000007.1 GCA_900554555.1 uncultured Solobacterium sp.
CTATCATACTTTCTCTTTTATATATACTTATATATCGTAAATTACAAAATAAGCAGTATTAAATTAAACTAAATATTCATAGAAAAGGTAGGGTATTTCGAATAGAGTTATCCTGCCTCTTTATATGAAGAAAAAAGATGCCCATAAGCATCTTTAGTCAATAATTTGATTGATGACAATTTCTGCACGTCCTAGGTTGATGTGATCTCCCTCATGGATACGAGCTTTACCAAGCGGTGGTAGTTTAATTCCATTTAGGTATGTTCCATTGTGTTCGGAAACATCTGCTAAATAGAATGTATCGCTTTCAATTAATATGCGTGCATGTTTACGGCTGATTGCTGGTTCATTGATGACAAGGTCACAACTAGCAGCTTCACGGCCGATTAAGCACGGTAATTTACTAATTGTATGGTCCTTTGTTTGTCCTGCTACTTTGATTGTAACGAGAATCTTTGGATCAGCTTCATCTAGATTTGTTGTAGAGAAGATTTCTTCGAATAGTGTTGCGGAATCATCATTATTCTTTTCGCGAATTGGTGTATCCAAGGAATCAACCTTTACTGGTTTGATTGCTGGGGATACTGGCATAACAGGTCTTTCTAAGTCAGTAAGAACTGTTGTCGCAGCGAGTGAGTCCTCTACATTCTGCTTTGGTTGTTGTACTGGTTCTGGTTTTGGAGCGATTGGTGTAACTTGTACAACTTTCTTAACTTGTGGCTTTCTTGTTGTACCTACATCGTTTCCGTCCGCATCTACATAATATGTGTTTTTCTTAAATGCCAAGAAGATAACGGCCGCAAGTAAGACAACGTTTGTGCCTACTAGGCCCATGATAATCAATTTGACAATTGTTGGATCACTTAACATAAATTACTCCTCTTATTAATATCGTTAACCTTATAATACAACAAACCTTACATTTTTTCACGTTCACTTACATCGTGTGTAATTTCAACGATTGGAGTTGGTCGTGATAATTGGGTTTCTGTGTAGATATCTTCTTCTGTTGGTGGAACGATAGGAATATCATTCTTAGACTCTAGGCGAATCGTACGATATACGATGATATCTAGGATTGCAACGAAGATAAAGAAGAAGATTAGCCCAATATCGGATTCTACCATCAGAGTTGCGTCAAAGATTGTATGTAGTAATACCGCAAATGCATAAGAAGCTTTTAAGTTTAGTGACTTTACATCAGGGCTATTTACAGCTTCAGCTACTTTTGCATGACCATAGTATAAGCCCATGTATACCGCAAAACTCATGTGTCCTGGGATTGTGAGAAGTGCACGCTGTAAAGCGACACCTGTTCCATAATTAAATACATAGAAGACGTTTTCTAATGCCGCAAATCCAAGTGATACAAATACAGCGTATACAATACCATCAAAGCGATAATTGAATGCTTTGTCTTTCCATGTGAATCGATAGAGGAAGAAGAACTTTGCGCCTTCTTCGATGAGTCCAACAAAGATTGCGGTTAGGATACCGTAATTGACTTGTGTAGCAGTCACTACATTTTCCAAAAGATAGAAGACAACCTGTTCGGAAATCATCTCTAATATGATTGCGACTGGTACAGAGAGTAGACCACCAATAATACACTTTAGTAATAAGAGTGGTGGTTCTTTTTCTTTATCATCATTGCGATAGATATAAATCATGAAGAAGATTGCAGGGAAAATCGCAATCGCAAGATAGAACAGTGTTTGTTCTAAGGTTAATTGTCCGTATTGATTTAACATTCGTTAGCACACACCTTTCTGATCAGTTTTTCCATGAACTAAATCATAGATCTGATTTTTTGAGATACCTGTCTGTTTGGCAACTTCTTTGATTGCGGCACTTGTGGACATTCCGCTTTCAATAGAAGTATTTACCATGTTCAGAATTTGCCCCATATCGATATCTTTTTCATAGTCATCTTGATTGCCTTCAATCACCACAACCATTTCACCTTTTAACTCTGAGGCAATTGGTAGTATCTCGGAAATTTTACCACGGATGAACTCTTCATGTACCTTTGTTAATTCGCGGGCGATACAGATATGACGGTCTCCTAGCACATCTAAGCAGCTTTGTAGCATCTTTTCAATGCGATGAGGTGCTTCGTACATAATGAGTGTCATTGGATATGATTGGTACAGGCGTAGTTTCTTAACACAATCATGTGTGGATGGTGGTAAGAAACCAATGAAGATAAATGGCTGTGCAATTAATCCTGAGGCAACAAGTGCATTCAAGAAAGCACTACAGCCTGAAATTGGAACAACATTATATCCAAGTGCTGTCACTTCACTGACAACTCTTTGGCCTGGATCATTGATAAGTGGATATCCAGCATCGGATATTAAGGCAATATTATTTCCTTGTGATAGTAAGTTAATAATGCCTTTTGTACTGGATGCTTCATTAAAGTTTTGATAAGCAATCAATCGCTTTGAAATACCAAAATGTTTTAGTAACTGTCCACTATTACGTGTGTCTTCACACGCAATTACATCGACGCTATTTAAGACATCGATAGCTCGTGGAGTCATCTCGTTGAGATTTCCGATTGGAGTAGGTACTAAATAGAGCGTTGGTTTTTCATTTTCGAAGGATTTCTGGCGGTTCATGCGTTATCGCCCTCATCTTTTTTCTTGCGTCCAAATGTACGCACAGTAACATTCTTGCGTTCAGTACTATTCTTTTGCACGTTTTGGCGTGGTTGATTCTGTTTGTTAGAATGTGCTTTGTTTGGTTTCTTATTGTTGTTTGGACGGTTATTTTGTGGTTTTGATGACTCGACATGAACAGTTGGTAAGTCGGTTGAAACGTGAACGGCTTTATCTTTATTCACTGGTGCAGCTACACCCTCATGAACCATCGTGCGATGTACTGGTTTATCACTCTTCTGGTTGTTCTGCTGAACAAAGCCTTTACGTGGAATAGCTTTCTCGCGTAAATTATCCAAAGAAATAAAGAGTACTTGTTCGCGGTTTTCTAACTTAGCTTCTTGCTTCATGACATTCATGCTTGTAAGACGGTATACCATGCCATCGTATTCAACTTGAGATCCCATCTTAGGAAGTCCTGCTGTTAGTTCTTTATAATCATTTTCTTCATACTTCAAACAGCACATTAACTTACCGCACATACCAGAGAGTTTCTCTACGTTAAGGGCGAGCTGTTGAGTCTTAGCCATATTGATAGAAATAACATCGAAGTGATTCTTGTATCGGCTGCAACATGTTTCCATACCGCACATACCGATACCACCGACCATTTTTGCCTTATCACGTTCACCAATCTGACGTAACTCAATACGGCAGTGTAGACGTGTTCCTAATACTTTTAAAAGCTCGCGGAAATCGACACGTTGATCAGCGAGGTATACAAATAGAACCTTTGAGCGATCAAGTGTATACTGTGCACTCATAAGATTCATATCGAGATTTAAACTTTGAATTTCTTCGTTACAGATACGATACGCTTCACTTTCCGCAATGGTGTTTTCAGCGTACATCTTTTGGTCTTTTTCTGTAGCGATACGAATAATTGGTTTTGTTGGCATATGTAGATTGTATCTATCAATTGATAGAGCATCTGCATCTACCTCACCCATTTCGATTCCTTGTGCTGTTTCTACAACAACCCAATTTCCTTTTTTGATATCTGCGTTATCGCAGCCAAAAGAATACGGTTTTGTAGCATTCTTAAATCGCACAGCGACGGAATAGGCATATTTCACTGTCGGTTGTTCCTGTTCTTGGTGCATTGGACAACCGCATGAACCGTGTTCACATTCCATGTTCATGGTTGAATTCCTCCAATCTATAGAAGGTTTGATCCATTAATAGATTTAAATCAATAAACCGATTAATCTTATCTTTTTGTTCTTGTAAGATAATGATCAATTCTCCATATTCTTTCTGTTTGTTTATTTCTTGTTGTAATAATTCTTTGTACCAATGCGGTCCTTCAATATGCTTGCATATAACATTATGGGCAAATAATGACATGAGGTCGAAGAAGCCATTGAGTAATAAAATGTTTTCTTTCTTTGCTTTTGCACTATCTTTTTCGCTTGAACGATAGGAGATATCATAATCTACCAATAGTTCTTCGCGACTTCCTTCAAGATTAAAGTATTGTCTAAACATCATCTTGCAGGTTTCAAAGATAGAACTGTCCGCAAATTCCTTCATCTGATTGATATCTTTTACAAGGTGAGAGATAAAGTAAGCATCCACATCTTGTACGCCAACTTCTTTCGCTTTGGAAAGTAGATAGTCTTCTGATAATGGGGAGAAGGGGATTAACGTACAGCGTGAAACAATGGTTGGTAAGATACGATCGATGTTATCAGTTGTAAGAATAGCGACAACACCAGATGCTGGTTCTTCCAAAAACTTCAACATACTGTTCTGCGCAGAGATACTTGCGTTCTCTACGTTTTCTAAAATGTATACACGTGAGCCATCTCCATCTTCTAATGCAGTCTTTGAGAATTTCTCTTGGATTGCATCTACATCATCTTTGGAGATTGCATTCTTGGAACCATCAAGTAGAACCATGTCTGCATACAAGCCTTCTTCTACACGCCGGCATGTATTGCATTCTTCACAAGCGATACCATGGTGTTGTTCGCAAAAGATACTCTTTGCGAATAAAAGAGCAGCTTCGTGTTTTAGGGTTCCGTGAGGTCCGGATAAAAGATAAGCATTCGCAACTCTATGATTCATGCATGCATTTTCTAACGCATGATAAAACAAAGGTTGTTGTTGCTGTAACTCATCCTTGCGCATCTAATAATCCTTTCACGATTTCATAGGACTTTTGAATCACTGTATCGACATCAGCGGTCGCATCCACGATAATCATACGGTCAGCGTATTTCTCAATCACCTTTTGATAACCTTCATGAACACGCTCGTGGAATTCAACACTTTCTTGATCAAGTCTATCTAGTACTTCTCTTCCTTTACGGATACGCTTTAAACCTGTTTCCGCATCAATCTGTAGGAAGATTGTCTTATCCGGCATGTGGTTTTCAATCGCAAATTGATTGATTTCATAAACTTCATCCATGCCGATTTCACGACCGCAGCCTTGATATGCTAGGGAACTATCCACAAAGCGGTCACTGATGACATGAATTCCTTGAGCAAGAACAGGTAAAACCTTATCTACAAGGTGCTGTCTTCTACTTGCGGCATAAAGTAGTGCTTCTGTTCTAGCATCCATCTCTGTGTTCTTAGGGTCTAAGATAACATGACGAATCTGTTCAGCAATATTGGAACCACCTGGTTCTCTTGTATAACGTACCTGATAGCCATCTGCTTCTAGCATTTTTGTGACGGCAGTACTCACGGTAGTTTTTCCGCTTCCATCAGGTCCTTCAAATGTAATAAATAATCCAGTTTTCATAACCTTTATTATACCATTCTTCTATTGCCCTGCATATACGCCCAAATGGAGAGATAAATGAAAAAGTCGCCAATAAAGCGACTATTGGTTACTTTCGGCGTAGTTTGAGTGCGATTTCTGTGCCGTTTTTTGAGCTTTGTACGACGTATACATCGCCACCATGTTGGCGAGCAATCTCTTTTACAAGAGCAAGTCCAAGACCAGCACCACCCATATCACGGCTACGTGATTTATCAACTCTAAAGAAGGGTTCAAATATATGTTGCCAATCTTCTTGTTGGATTCCCGGCCCATTATCACTAACATTAACCGTCGCAAATTCATTCTCTTTCTTGATGGATACAGTTACATTTCCACCGATATGGTTATACTTGATGGCGTTTTCCACAAGGTTATAGATAGCACGGTAGATAAGGGTATCATTACCAATGATTTCAGCGGTCCCTGGGTTTTGAAAGATTGTAATATTCTTTTTATCAGCGAGAGCTGTTAAGTCACAGATTACTTCTTCGGCCATATCAGTTAATGAGATATGGTCTTGTTTTTGGGCGGATTGTAGGTCTGTCATCTCGAGAAGAATATCAATGACATGTGATAGACGTGATGTCTGCATACGAATCATATGCACAGTTTCTTGATATTCCGTTGCACTAGGATTGTTGTTTTTCTCAAATACTTCCAGTTTTGTACGCATTACCGCAAGCGGTGTACGTAATTCATGTGCAGCGTTTGCGGAGAATTGCCGTTGTGCTGCGAAGGTATTACTAAGACGTTCTAACATCTCATTGAATGCGTTTGTCAGTTGTTCAATTTCAATGGAACTTTGATCACTTACAACTAGATGTTTTAAGTTTTTCGCTTGGATGTCTTCAATCTGTTCACTAAGATTTTGTAGTGGTTTTAATGCATAACCAATGAAGAAGTACATCATAGAGCTACTTGCGACAGTGATGATGATTGTAATGAGTAAACTGCTTTTCCAGAAATCAGCTTGAATTCCTTTTGCCATATCAGAGATGACATCTTTGGTAGAAATCTGTAGTTGTACAACTTCTCCGGTTGTATCTGTTGCAGGACTAGTTGGTAATATAGCAACTGCGGAATCTTCAATCTTACTCATCGAGGAGATTGCGGACTTACTGATTGCATAACTAATCGCAAGACAGGATAGGATGACGATAATTGCGGTAATGACGGTGAGTTTCCACTGTAGAGAACGACGTTTATTCATCATTTTGTCCTCCGATGACATATCCTTGGCCTATGCGATTTGTGATAGGGTCATAGCCAAGTGCAGCACGTAATTTCTTACGCAAAGCGGAGATGTGTACACGAATGGAATTACTAAAGCTATCAACACTACTATCCCAAACATGTTGGATAAGTTCTTCTTGTGGGACTGGACGTTCTTGATGTAATAATAAGTACTCCAATACTCCTAACTCTTTACGTGTTAATGAAAGATTTTCACCTTTAGCCATAACCGTTCGACTCTTTGTGTCTAACGAAAGTTCTCCACAGGAGAGAATGACATTATTCTGTACGGTGCGTCTTCTTGTTAGACTACGAACGCGTGCTTCTAACTCCTCAAAGTGGAATGGCTTGCATAGGTAGTCATTGGCACCGCTATCGAGACCATCAATCTTATCCTGTAAATGTCCACGTGCAGATAGAATTAATACGGCTGTTTCTGAATCTTCTTTACGAAGATTACGGAGTACTTCCATTCCATCCATGATAGGTAAGTTTAAATCTAGGATGATTAAGTCATAACTTTCATCCATTGCCATATTCCAAGCTGTACCACCATCAAAACATGTGTCTACTTCATATCCATCAAGACGTAAACCCTTTGCGATTGTTTCACAAAGGGCGATTTCATCTTCAACCACTAATATTCTCATATGCAAAATGTTCCTTTCATGTTGTTACTAATTGTCAGAAGAACATCCAACACATTGTTGGAAGCTGAGTATATCTGTACCAAGTATAGCACATACAAAAGAAAACAAGACAAGCCATTCCTATACTAAAAACGAGTGTTTATGCAGGCATGATGATGAATGAAATCAGAAAAATTACATTGTTAAGTTTCTTAACACAAATTTTATATCTGCTTTGTTATATTTTTCACGTCAGATAGAAAATGAGTGTAAAGGAGGACAATGCAATGGATTTTATAAATAAATATCCTACACAATTTAGAATTGCTACACAGGCATTTCTAATAGTACTAGCAATTGTATTTATTTGTGTTGGCGCTTCTCGTGGAGAAGTTGAAAGTGTATTCGGCAAAGCAATTCGTCTTTGTTTGGAGTGTGTAGGAATTGGATAGTTATGACATCAGCTAAATCAAGAGCGTTTCTAAAATTCCTGAAGAGACGAAATACAATTCAGATGTTTGCGACATTCCTAACAAACATGCATATCCCTAACTTTTTCAAAGGTGTTCTCTATAATGGAAAAATTAAGCAGGTATGTGTACCAGGTTTAAACTGTTATTCATGTCCAGCTGCTACAGGAGCGTGCCCAGTAGGCTCCTTCCAAGCGGTTGTCGGTTCATCCAAGTATAACTTCTCCTATTACATCAGTGGAATTCTAATTTTCTTTGGTGTGATGATTGGAAGGTTGATCTGTGGATTCATGTGCCCATTTGGTTGGTATCAAGATTTATTACATAAGATTCCAACAAAGAAGTTTAGTACGAAGAAATTAAGATTCTTAACATATACAAAGTTTATTATTCTCGCTGTAGCAGTTATATTACTTCCAATCATTATGACAAATAAAGCAGGTATTGCATTACCATACTTCTGCAAATACATTTGTCCACAAGGTATCTTGGAAGGTGGTATTCCACTCTCTATCGTAGATAAAAACATTCGTGCAACATTAGGTACATTATTTACTTGGAAGTTCACAATTCTCATCACGATTACAACATTATCAATATTTGTATATCGTCCATTCTGCAAATGGATTTGTCCACTTGGAGCATTCTATGCATTATTCAACAAGATTGCAATCTTCAACTACAACGTAGATAAAAACAAGTGTGTATCCTGTGGTAAGTGTGCAAGAGTTTGTAAGATGGATGTCGATATTACAAAGAATACTGGTGAATTGGAATGTATCCGTTGTGGAGAATGCATTACTGCATGTCCAACCAAAGCTATCAGTACTTACTTAGCAATTAAGAAAAAGAGTGACGCTAAGAATTCAAAAGTAGCAAATAAGAATTTACAAAAGGCATAAAACAGAAAGAGGAAAAAGAAAATGAATTTGTTCAAGAGATTTACCCTAGTTGGTGTAGCAGCAGTTATGGCAGTTACATTAGCAGCATGCAACAACAAGAAAGAAGACAAAGCAACGACAACAACATCTACAACAACTGAAACAGCTAATGTAGAAGCTTTCCCTAAGTTTAAAGGTAAGGACTTCGATGGTAAGGATGTAGATGAATCCTTATTCAGCAAGAATGAAGTAACACTTGTAAACTTCTGGTTCAATGGATGTGCAGCATGTGTAAATGAAATGCCAGCACTTGAAAAGTTTAATAAGAAGTTAAAGGAACATGGTGCAGAAATCGTTGGTGTTAACGTAGAAGCAACAGATGAAGCTACATTAAAAGATGCAAAGGATATCTTATCTAAACAGGGTGCTACATATAGAAATATCGTCATCAAAGATGGCGATGATGCGAAGGCTTACTTGGCTAAGATCTTCAGCTTCCCAACAACAGTAATGGTTAATAAGAAGGGTAACATCATTGGTGACCCAATCGTTGGTAACTTAGAAGATGAAAAGAAACAAGAAGAAATCATCAAGATGATTGAAGAAGTAAAGTCTGGTAGTGAAGTTACAACAACAGTTACACAAGGACAGGCTGCAGGTGCAAATGATGAATTAACAGATCTTTATGCAAAAGAAAGCGAAGTATTCGGCAAGCATCAAGACTTATGGAATAAGGTATTCGCAACAATGTCAAAAGATCAGATTGAACAGACACAGAATCTACCTTATGACGAAGTATTAAAGTCACAAGTAGAAGCAAACAAGGCTTCCTTCTCCGAAGAAGAATTAAAGACTCTCGAAGAAGATATCAAGACGATTTCTGAAATTGAAAAACAAATTGCAGAAGCAAGCGCAAAAGCTAGCAAATAACATTAACAATATATTGTGGTTTTCCCCATCTTTTCCCTGGGCATTTGTCCCAGGGTTTTATTATGTGGGGGTAGTGCTATAATGTGATTACAGATAAACTCATAGGACTTTACGGATTTGTCAGTAAATGAAGAATCATTTGGAGGTGACTATGAAAAAGACGATTCCGATAATATTAATTACATTATTTTCGTGTGTGCTAGCAGGTTGTTCTACTCGAAGACAAGTAAGTCAGGAAGTAACTTCGAGTAATGAAGTAACACAAGTTGAAGAAGAATCTGGGTATGCATACAAATTATCAGAACTACATGAAATTAATCAGAATGATTTAGTATCTTCTGATACATCACAGTTTTATGATATGGAATGTAATCCGATTAATCCGAGTGAGTTGTCATTAAAACTTTATGAAAATTACTTTATTGATGATCAACAAATTTCTCTTAACGAAGTAATACTATCACCAATCCATATTACGCCATCTTTTAGAGTAAAGAAGGGTGAAGTGATTACAATATCTGGTACAGACTATACGACAAATCTTGAAAATGATAACGTTCAAATGCAGTCGTTATTGCAAAAGATAATTGGCTTCAACACCAAACTACAAATTTCTCTCGATCTAGAAAGAGTACAGTATGTACCAGTAAGTGATCGAATAATTACTTATTACTTTTATCCAATCTGTTATAAGGTAGAAACCTTCAGTAATAAAATGGGTGCTCCATCAGATACCTTCTATACATTAAAAGGTGGACATCAAGTGAATGGATTATTCTGTGATGGGATTTATGAAGTACGTACGGAAGAAGACATTCAATAGAGACATATTTTCATATGCACATTTTAAATGTAAAAAAGTAAGTATTTCCTGTTTGGGAGATACTTACTTTTTGTTTGATGTTCAGCCGATTATTTTTTCTTCCTTGTGTACTCCTTTCCACTTTCTTAGACAAAGAAAAACAGTAAAT
Organism: uncultured Solobacterium sp.; assembly: GCA_900554555.1. Next base: position 10,554 of record USIC01000007.1, read on the forward strand.
CTTTTCTAATTTACTGTTTTATGTTAGCTAATATCGAATTGTTAGTTTAGCAAGTTAAGAATATCCTACTTGCAATACTCTTTTATTTTACTGGCATATTCAGCCAAAAGATTCTCTGAATAAATTTTTTCGTTTTTTGAATTTCTGACTTCCTTCCAAAGAATAGAAGCTACTTTTAATTTGTTCGAATAGTTGCGACTATTTTCGTCTGCACTAAAATCCTTTAAAAATTGATTCCATTGACAAACTGAATTATCATACTTGGCATAATCTGATTTCCCATAATAAACTTTTAGCATATCTTGAATTGTAAAACTCAAATCATTTTCTCTTTTTGCTTTTCTCCAAACTGTTGCCATATCAGCAGTAAATTTAAATGGTGAGATACCTGTTAAAACAGTGAAATATTCTCTGAACTTTGCATTAAAAGAAAAACCACATTCAAGTAATGGTGTATCTAAAGTAATATTTTCCACTTGCTTCTTTTCATTTTTTATTGATGATTTTTTAATCAAATTGCCCTTAAAGTACTGCTCAATAATATAATT
>USIC01000008.1 GCA_900554555.1 uncultured Solobacterium sp.
GAATTTCCTCTTTGCCAAAAACATAAGCTATCAGCTCATCATCATACGCTGCTAGGATATAACAATCTTGAAAGTCATCTTCTGTATTGGCTCGATACCCATAACAACTATCTTCTTTTTCCCACATCAAAGATAATTCTAATAGTCTTTTTATGTCTGATTGTTTTGCTTCATGGATCGTGACCATGGAAGATTCCTCCTTTACTTCATTCATATCTATTATATGTTTGATTTGCATATTCCGAAACAAAAGAAAACCCGTATCAGGTTATTCCTAATACAGGTATTTTTTTATTGAACTTTTGTGCCTGGAGTTAAGCCATTAACCTCAACAAGTCCGATTGTCTTTTCTTCCTTACCAGCTAGCAACATACCCTGTGATTCAACACCACGGATAACTGTTGGTTGTAGGTTGGCAATCATTACAATACTCTTGCCGATGACTTGGCCTGGTGTATAGCTTTGTGCTAAGCCAGAAACAATCTGACGCACTTCACCATCTCCCAAGTCCACTTTTAGAACGAAGAGCTTATCCGCATCTGGATGTCTTTCACAAGAGAGGACCTTACCAACACGCAAGTCAATCTTCTGGAAGTCTTCTACCGTAACAGTTGGCTTCTTTTCAATTTCCTTCTTACGTGCTTTCGCATTGATTTCATTGATCATATCAATCTTAGATTGAATTGCTTTTTCATCAATACGTGCAAATAAGATTTCTGGCTTCTCTGCAACGTGGATACCAGTTTCAAGCTTGCCAAATTCAGAGATTGTTTCGAAGTCTCTTTGTTGTGTATTTAAGTCATCTAAAATCTTCTTGGATGTCTCTGGGAAGAATGGTTCCATCAATACAGCTGCGATACGTACAGATTCTAATAAGTTATATAGAACAGTCGCAAGACGCTCAATCTTATCGGAATCCTTTGCAAGTGCCCATGGTGTTGTCTCATCGATATACTTGTTACATCTAGAGAATAAATCAAGGATATCCTGGATTGCGTCAGCCACTCTAAGTTCATCCATCTTCTCAATGACCTTCTTCACAGTGCCTGTAGCTACTGCCTTCAGTTCATCATCAATTGGTTCACTAACATTTGGATTCGCAACAACTCCACCGAAGTACTTATTCTGCATGGAGATTGTACGATTCACTAAGTTACCTAGGTTATTCGCAAGGTCACTGTTAATACGTTCAATCATTAGGTCATATGTCACATGTCCATCTTGTGCAAATGGCATCTCATGTAACATAATGAAACGAACAGCGTCTACACCAAATAACTTCACTAAGTCATCCGCATAAATCACATTACCATGTGACTTAGACATCTTAGAATCACCAATCAATAGCCATGGGTGACCAAATACCTGCTTAGGTAATGGTTCATTCAATGCCATTAACATAATTGGCCAATAAATTGTATGGAAACGAATAATGTCCTTACCAATCAAATGAAGATCAGCTGGCCAGTATTTCTTATAGAGTTCATCATGATTACCATCCACATCATATCCAAGACCTGTAATATAGTTGGACAATGCGTCAATCCAAACGTATACAACGTGCTTTGGATCAAACTCTACTGGGATTCCCCACTTAAAGGATGTACGCGATACGCAAAGGTCTTGTAATCCTGGTTTTAAGAAGTTATTTACCATTTCATTCTTACGACTTTCAGGTTGAATGAAATGTGGATGTTCATCGATATACTTCATCAATTGGTCAGCGTACTTACTCATCTTAAAGAAGTACGCTTCTTCCTTCATCGGTACAACTTCGCCACCACAGACAGGACACTTTCCTTCTTCTGTTAACTGACTCTTTGTGTAGAAGGCTTCATCTTCTTGACAATATAAGCCTTCATAATATCCCTTATAGATATCACCCTGGTCATAGAACTTCTTGAAGATTTTCTGTACTTGTCTTTCATGCGACTCATCTGTAGTACGAATGAAGTAGTCATAAGAAGTATTCATAACATCAAACTGTTGTTTGATGACTGCTGCGACATCATCTACGAATTGTTTTGGTGTCTTACCTGCAGCCTTTGCCTTCTCTTCGACCTTTTGACCATGTTCGTCTGTTCCTGTTTGGAAACGTACATCATAGCCTTCTGCACGTTTAAATCTAGCGATTGCGTCTGCTAGTACAATCTCATAAACATTTCCGATATGTGGTTTTCCTGATGTATATGCGATTGCGGTTGTAATGTAATACGGTTTTTTGTTTTCCATTTTTGCGTACCTCCTCAAAATAAAAGACATCCCAAATGAAAGGACGTCTTGCACGCGTTACCACCTTTGTCTTGCGGATGAATCAATCATCTGCCTCTCTTCGTTGTAACGGACGTCTCCGGGTCACACTCTTCGCATGACCAGCTCCAAGACCATGTTCCATTTCCCCTTCATGCATGTTTTCACCTACCACATACTCTCTACGTTTCTAAGAAAATGTACTCTTCTTTTCATTGCTGTTATCGGTATTATTATACGTTGAAAGTATGTTTTTGCAAAGATACAGAATATACTTTTGTATTGCTTGAAACCTTCTCTATCCCCTTTATTCATGCGCTCTATGTAAATAAAACTTGTGTTTTTAACATTGCCAGTATATCATAATAGAGAATACAGGATTTACTTCCGTATCATAGAATAGGAGATTCAAAGGCACAATGGCAACAGGCAAGGTAAAATGGTTTAATGCTGAAAAGGGCTACGGATTCATCACAACTGATGAAGGTAAGGACGTTTTCGTTCATTACTCAGCAATTCAGAGTGAAGGATTCAAGACACTTGATGAAGGCGCTGCAGTAAGCTTCGACATCACAGAGTCTAATCGTGGACCACAGGCTTCCAACGTAACAAAGCTCTAATTAAGAACATTGTACGAACAAAAGAACGGTTTATCCGTTCTTTTTTATTGTTGATAAGCACAAGAAAAGATGGCAAATGGCCATCTTTTTGTATCTCTTATTTAAAACTGTCGAATGAGTATTCTTCATATACCTTGGATACAGGTGTATGATTTTCGATTGATTCAATTGTATTCGCAAGCATTTCAGCGATAGATAATACTTGAATCTTTGTTGTACCTGCCTTTTGGTCTTCACGAAGTGGAATCGTATCCGTAATTACCATCTTTGTGATTGGTGAGTTTTCAATCTTCGCAATTGCATCACGTGAGAATACACCGTGTGTAATTCCAGTATAGATATCCTTAGCACCATGACGCTTTAAGATTTCGCAACCTGCCACAAGGGAACCTGCTGTATCACAGATATCATCAATGACAATGCATGTCTTATCCTTTACATCACCAATGATGTTTTGTGCTTCAACCATGTTTGGTTTTGGACGACGCTTATCGATAATTGCGATAGGTGCATCTAATAGATCAGCAACTCTTCTAGCACGTGTAACTCCACCATGATCTGGTGAAACAACCACTAATTCTTCCTTTGGAATCTGTAGACCCTTGAAGTAGCTTGCTAGCATTGGTACTGCTGTAATATCATCGATTGGAATATCGAAGTAACCCTGAATCTGTGCAGCGTGTAAGTCAAATGTTACAACACGGTGAGCCCCTGCAACCTGTAATAGGTTTGCGACTAGCTTCGATGTAATTGGCTGACGTGGTTTAGCTTTACGATCCTGACGAGCATAACCGTAATAAGGCATAATAACGTTAATTTCTCCCGCACTTGCACGTTTACATGCATCGATGCAGATCAGAACTTCCATCAAACGTTCTGATACTGGGTTGCATGTTGACTGAATGATGAAAACAGAACGACCTCTGACAGATTCTTGTGGTTCGACTAAAATCTCACCATCTGCGAAATGTTCAACCTTGATCTTACCTAAAGGTAATCCCAAATGCTTACAAATAGACGCTGCTAGATCGGTGCTTGATGTTAGAGCGAATACGACAGTTTCCTTAACCATGATTTTCCTCTTCTCCCATATGAATGTTTTATATCCTTATTAATTAAAGATGTTTTATAACTATTCGTCAACCCTTACGGCGTACAAATGGTCCGACTGTTTCAGCTTTTGAAACATTTGTGTCCTCTAACCATGTACCTGGTAAAATTTCTGCATAATCTTCAACAGTTACATCTCCATAGAGATATGTATTAGGGTGGATAATTACATCAGTTCCAAATGTTACATTTGGTCCAATATATGTTGTGTTAGGGTCATAGATTGTAACACCCTTCTTCATCCACTCTGTGTTGATTCTCTCTTGCATGTATTTTGCGGCGTGTGCTAATTCTACATTTCCGTTAATGCCCTGTACTTCTTGCCAATCATCACACGGAATCGCAACTACCTTCTTACCTAACTTCTTCAAAATATCAACAAGGTCTGTTAAGTAATATTCCTGTTGGGCATTATTATTATTCAAATGCTTGAGTCCTTCAAATAGAGACTGGTTATTGAAAGCATAGGTACCTGTGTTAATTTCACGAACAGCCTTTTCCGCATCATTTGCGTCTTTGAACTCTACAATCTTCTCAACTGTTCCATCTGCGTTGCGGATGACTCTACCATACGCACCGTTATCTTCTGGAACTGCAGTCAATACTGCCATGTCCGCATCACCAATCAAATCATATAACTTCTGATATGTTTCTGGTTTCACGCATGGTGTATCTCCACTAGCGACTAGAGTAATACCTTCTTCATTTGCGAGTTGTTGTGCCTGCATAACTGCATGCCCTGTACCGAGCTGTGGCTCCTGTACAGCAAACTCACACTTTCCAGCCATCGCTGTTTCTACTTCTTCATGCTTATAACCAACAACACATACAATTCTCTCTGTTCCTGATTTCTTTAAACTATTGATGACCATACCTAGCATTGGTACTTCTAAAATCTTATGTAATACCTTTGGTAATTCTGAGTGCATGCGGGTTCCTTTACCACCCGCCATAATAATTGCGTTCTTCATTTTATTTTCTCCTATATTCATGCAAGCATGATTTATCGCGTATGTACTGTTGTCTTTCTAACAAAGTATCTCTTCTTTTTTAATACATCAATGGAGCTGTCTAATAACTCTACGTCTCTTGTGATACCAAAGACGGTTGAGCCACTACCTGACATCAGTACTCCATCAAAGCCCAATTCCAATAGGTCATGTTTTGCCTTTCGGATTTCCGGTACCAGTGTCATTGCGGCATTTTCCATTGAGTTACCTAAACTATGGATAATGCCGTCGTAATCATTGTTTTCTAATGCTTCTTGCATTGCTTTACAATCTGGGTGAATTCCTTCTTGTTCATCCACGATGTGGAAGGCTTCTGCTGTCGATACACCCTTACGCGGTTTAATCAGTAGTAAGTAGAAATCTGGATTACATGAGAAGGTTGTAATCTTCTCCCCAATTCCTTCCACAAATGCAGGTCGATTAAGGATACAGAACGGTACATCTGCACCAACTTCTTTACCCACTGCAATCATCTCATCTTTTGTAAGATGCAGATTACACATATGATTGATGATACGAATTGCGGCAGCCGCATCTGCACTACCACCCGCAAGACCAGCTCTTGTAGGAATATGTTTTTCCAAACGACAGCAGAATTCGTCTTTTAGATTATACTTTGCCTGCATGATATGAATTGCCTTTATAATCGTATTCTTATCGTTGATAGGTAAGTAATCACGATTCAATTCCAGCGTCGTTTCTTCCGCAAATTCCATTTCTAAAACATCATAGAAATTAATCGGAACCATAATCATTTTTAAATCATGGTAGCCATCTTCACGTTTTCCCACAACATCTAAACACAGATTTATTTTTGCGTATGCTCGCTCTTTCATTTCATGACCTCATGAATTTGTTTTAATTCATCGATGGTTAATTCTTGTGCACGTTTATTTACAGTGATATTTGCCTTCTCTAGTATCTCTGTTGCCTTAGAACCGTCATCCACATATTCTTTAAGATTATTGTATATAGTCTTGCGACGCTGTTTGAAACATGCACGTACTAATTCGAAGAAGTCTCGAATCTCTTCATTGCTTGCGTCGTTATTCTTTCTTGCGAATTGAATAATAACACTATCGACAGCCGGAGATGGATTAAAGGATCTTCCTGGTACTGTAAATAAACGCTTGATATCGAATAGATATTGTCCCTCTACAGATAAGGCATTATATTCAGGGTCTTTTGGTTTTGCGACAAAGCGGTCACCAACTTCCTTCTGTACCATAACTGTAATATAAGAGATATCTGGATTTTCAAATATCTTAAATAGTACTGGTGTCGTGATGTAGTATGGTAGGTTTGCACATACGGATACAGTTTTATACTTTTCTTTTAATGCATGTACAACTTCATCTAAATCACATGTTAAGAAATCTTGTAGGATAATCTCTACATTGGAATAGTCTTCTAAAGTATGTTGTAGTACTGGTATTAAACCTTCATCTATCTCAAATGCAAGTACGTGTTGAGCATGCATTGCGAGCTGTTCGGTTAAACTTCCAATACCTGGACCAATTTCGATAACTGCACCTTCACAATGTGACATTTCAGCACAGCGTTCTACGATAATTGGATCAACCAAGAAGTTCTGGCCAAAGCCTTTCTTCGCCCGTAATCCAAATTGGTCTAGTATCTCCTTTGTGCGAGATGGTGTTGAAATTAATTTTTTCATTGATCTATAACCTCTCGTAATTCTTCTTTGGTAATCGCAAGACAGTTTAACCTTGCAAGCATGGTTTTCGCATTTCCATCTCCAACATGGTAATATTCGCCCACTTTACATCGTAATTCTGCACTATCAGATTGACCACTTAAACCAAGTTCAAATAAATCACTCATCGTTAAACTACCCTTTGGTTTATCGGTGATAGTTACAACATTCTGTAGCGCATTCCACAACGTTTCTTTATCCGCATGTTCAATACCAACCTTCTTCTCTGTACGTGCATTATGCTTATCCACAAATGCATTCTTACAGTTAGGAACATGTTGATTAATAATATGTCGGATTTGATTGCCTGGTGTATCTGGGTCTGTAAAGATAATTACACCGCGTGTGCTTGCCGCATAGCGTATCTGTTCAATAACTTTATCATTGATACTACTGCCACCTGTCTCTATCGTTTCACAATCAAAGTACTTCTTTAATTGTTGTGTATCATGTCTACCTTCCACAACAATTATCTCATGAATGCGATCCATCTGCTTCCTCCAGGAATCTAGTCCAGTTGGCGTCAATTTGTGCAGCCATATCTTCAAGTGGTATGTTTCGAATCTCTGCCATCTTTTCTACGATATATGGAATATTGGATGGTTCATTTCGAGTACCACGAACTGGAACTGGTGCCATATATGGCGCATCTGTTTCACTGAGTAAGTAGTTTAAGTCGATCGTCTCTACGACATCTACAGAATGTCTTGCGTTCTTAAATGTCAACGCCCCACCAAGTGCGATATAATAACCTAGTTTCGTGAATTCTTTTGCCATCTCTTTTGAACCAGGGAAACAATGTAATAATCCCTTCCAGTGATGTTTCTTCATAATATCGAAGGTATCCTGCATAGCATCTCTAGAATGTACTAGGATTGGTTTATTTACTTCTCTAGCAAGTTCGATTAACTTTGCGAAGTACTCACGTTGTACAGCACGATCAGCTTCATCTGTAACCCAGTGATACTCTAGTCCAATTTCACCAATTGCAGTTACCATTGGGTCTTTGGCTAACTCACAGAATTCATTCCAATAGTTCTCATCTACCTTCGTCGTATCTTCTGGAAAGATACCAGCCGCAACCTTATAGTTTTCTGTGTCACGTTTCGCAAATTCGATTGCTCGTTTTGTTTCTTCTAGTGATAGTGTAATAATCATTAATTTATCCACATGCTTTTCTTTACAGCGTGCGATAACTTCCTCTAAATCTTCTTGAAACTCTTCTCCCATCAAATGACAATGGGTATCTACATAATGTAATTCGCTCATCTTATTTTCCTAAACAGAAGCGTGAGAAGATTTCATCTAAGAGATCTTCCTTGCCTGCCTTTCCAGTGATCTGTCGTAATGCAGTCCACGCTTTTTCCAAATCGATTGTTACTAAATCAAGCTCCACACCTGCATGTAATGCATTTACTGCATCGCTCATTGCTTGTTCTGCCTGTAATGCGTAACCAATCTGTCTTTCGTTATTTAATGTATCGCTATTGGCTGCGATATACTCACTTTGATATTTCTCCACAATCGCATTTGTTAATTCTGTAATATCCTTTTGGATAGCGCTGATAGAAATACCGGCATGCATACTATCTTTATCCTTCTTATTGTATACAACGATACGATTATGATTCTTTGTCTTTTCTAATAGTTCTTGATCTTCTTCGGTTAATTCTTCAGAACCATCCAACACAACAATCACAAGCTGTGCTTTTTCTAATGCTTGTAAGGATTTGGTAATACCAATCTGCTCAATCGCATCATCACTCTTACGAATACCTGCAGTATCAATCAAATTTAATGTGATTCCATTCAGTCTTACAGTTCCTTCCACAAGGTCTCTTGTCGTTCCAGCCACATCCGTAACGATAGCTTTATCTTCTTCCAACAACGCATTCAACAAGGAAGACTTACCTACGTTTGGTCTACCCAAGATAACGGTGTTAATTCCTTCTTTGATTACTGCAGATTGTTGGGCTGTTACGATAATCTGATGAATATCATCAATCCACTTCTCTGCCTTTGGTAGAATTTCTTCCTCTGTTAATTGATGTACATCATCATACTCAGGATAATCAATATTTACTTCGATATTCGAAATAATTTGTGTCAAATCTTCTTCTAATGGTCGCATTAGTTTTGCGACAGAACCTTTTAGTGAATGAATTGCGCTCTTCGCGTTAATTTCATCCTTTGCCCAAATTAAATCATTGATACCTTCTGCTTGGGACAAGTCCATCTTTCCACTAAGGAATGCGCGTTCCGTAAATTCTCCACGTCGTGCCATACGTGCACCTGCACCAAGTATCAGGGACAATACTTTTCTTGTGATATAGATGCCACCATGACAAGAGATTTCCACAACATCTTCACCAGTATATGATTTTGGGGCACGGAAAAGACTGACGAGTACTTCATCAACAGATTCATTTCCTTCTTTGATAGTTGCGTAATGAATTGTATATCCCTTGGCATCACTAAAATCTTTGCCTGTTAAGTCGGTAACGATTTGAATTGCATCACCACCAGAAATACGAATGACGGAGATGGCTCCCATCGCATCGGCAGTGGCGATTGCGGCTATAGTATCCTGAAACATGCTAACCCTCCAGTTTTCCACTATTATTGTACTAGTTTTATCAGCTCCTTGCATGTTAACTCAGCAGTTTTTTTAATGTGTGCTAAGATTAAGCCATGAAACTATCAAATTCTATACAAAATGCCCTTAATGAAATGGGCTATCATTCCCTATTACCAATTCAGGAAAAAGTTATACCGATGATTCAAGATGGAAAAAGTCTATTTGTACTTGCTAAAACGGGCAGTGGTAAAACTGCGTCCTACCTCATTCCTGCAATTGAACGAGTTCAAGAGAGTGATGATTTTACTTCTGTTTTAATCATCGCACCAACAAGGGAGCTCGCAATTCAAATCTCATTAGAGGCAAAGCTACTAGCTTCCTATACGAAAGTGCATATCGTAACGTTAATTGGTGGTATGGATTCCAATCAACAACTCAACGCACTACGCCACCATCCACATATCATTATCGGAACACCTGGTAGATTATTAGATTTATATACACAAGGTGCCTTTGATCTTTCAAAGTTATCACTGTTTATCATTGATGAGGCAGATCAAGTCTACTCAACTGGCCAATCAGAAGAAGTAAATCAATTACGAAAAGAAATTCAAGGTGTTCAAACAATTTGTTTATCTGCCACAAAAAATGACACGATTCAAACTTACTTTGATACTCCATTTGAAGAGGTACTTCAAGGCAGTATGGCCATTAACGAGAAGATTTATTCGTACTATCTTGAAACAGAGGATAAGAAAACAACTTTACTATCTCTACTACAATCTCTTCCTATTACTTCAGCGATTGTATTTGTGAATCATCGTAGTACCGCAACAGAATTATCAGATTTATTATTGAAGAATCATATTCTCAGTTCAGCTTTCTCTGGTTATTTTGATGAGAGAAAACGTATCGCAATCATGAGCGATTTCCGTAAAGGTGATATTCGCGTATTGGTTGCGACAGACGCAGCTGCTAGAGGTCTCGATATCCATGAACTTTCTCATGTAATACATTATGATATTCCAATTGATACTGAAACATTCATTCATCGTTCAGGTCGTACTGCACATCAAGGTGATGAAGGCATTTCTATTTCATTACTAACACATGAAGATATGAAGTCAGAAGTTGGTATGTATATCCGCATGCATAGTCAAGCATATACACTACAAGATACACATCCTGTTGATTTATCGATTCCATACCAAAAGAAAGCTACACCTTCCACACAGGTAACACACATCCTCATTCGTGCTGGAAGAAATGATAAGATACGTCCAAAAGATATTATTGGTGCACTTTGTACCATATTCTCATTTGATGAAATTGGCACACTTGAAATTCAAGACCGCTTCTCAACAGTCACAATCCTTTCCAAAGAGGATGATATTTTATCTCGTTTCGAAGATTTTACTGTCAAAGGAAAACGTAGGAAAGTCGAATTATTGAACCAATGAATTTGAAGTATACTTCAAATTTTGTAGATTTTTGAAAATATTTGAAGTTTGCTTCAAATATTCACTTCTTTTTATGAAAGCGATATACTAAAGATACCAATACATCAACTATTTATCATTATTTCTTAAAATTGTGAGGTGAAAGCATGCATAAAACTAGCACAAAGGTTTTAATCTCAGGTTTTTTACTCATCTTATTTGCGTCTATTTGTATTAGTATCTATCTCTTCGTGAAGTTAAACACAACAATTTCTATAGGAAAAGGGCATTATCTAGCGATGGATTCAAATACAAATGGTG
>USIC01000009.1 GCA_900554555.1 uncultured Solobacterium sp.
ATAACTGCGCTGTAGATTGCAAGACGAAAGAAGTTGTAATGATCTCTTCTCATAACAATCACCTCAATGATATAGATTTCTGTTTTTATTTATTATATAGCACGAAAAAAGAAGGATATACACCCTTCTTATGCAAATTCATTTAGATTAAGTGGCTTGATGCTTGTCGCAAATGCTTGTTCAACCGTAGAGATATCTCTACCTACAAGTTTTGAGAATAGCTTTGCGTCATTGAGCCTTGCCATTGTAGAACCGTATGTCTCAACCTTTGTCTCTGGGAATACGAGTGTTAAGTCTTCTGCTTCTGATACATGTAATTCCACAACATCCTTTTCAAATAGCGCTGCGTTACATAGTTTCATAAGGGCAGTAGAATCAAGGTAGATGAGCTCTTCAATTTCTAAAACATCTCCCTTTGGCAACATTGTCGCATATCCTCTAATTTGATCTTTACCATTGTAGTAGGCTACAATCTTGCCACCTTGTGCGTTGATTTCTTTCTTATACTTTACAAAGTATTCTAGGTCTCTTGCATAGTAACCATTGAATCGACGGATAAATGCAGAATATACCTTTAGTAAATCAATCGCAGTTGGTTCATAGGAACATCCAAAGTTTGTACTACGCTTTACATCATCACGAGTTAAGCGATAGGTAGAGCGATTGTAGATATTACGGAAGCCATATGGTTCATATAGTTTCTGATCATATGCCTGAATGAGCGTAATCAGTTCAGTATGCTCGCATGCGTCTAATACAATTTCCATTAAGCGCTTCATATATCCACGCTTGCGGTATGCAGGTAATGTGCAAACACCTAGAATCATGCTAGTACGTAAAACTTTATCATTAAACATCATCGCATGTGGAGCGCGAATGATTGCCGAGACAACATGCCCCTCTTCTACGTATACAAAGCAATTTTCTGGCACAAATAGATTCTTGAAATAGTAATCAATATAGCCTTCATCCTCTTGTGGAAAACATACTTTCCAAAGATTCTTTACTTCGGTAGCTTGTTCTTTCGTTGCTTTTGTAATCATGATTCAACACCTTTCTTAATACGATACTTCTCAATAATACTGACTGGGTGATAGGACAGTTTCGCAGCTCTTAGATTTTCACGACCTGTATCATCTTCACGATTAACGAGTTCAATACCAGGGAATTCATGGCTTAACATTTCTTTCATGATGCACTGGTAAAGGCCTCTAACATCTCCATCTGCCTTTTCGATATTCTCTTGACACATACGGTCTGATAACATTGATCCAATCGCAAAAGCACGTACCTTGCCATCAATTCGAATCAAACCACCCTTACAAGGTAATTCATCATACAAGTCTAAGATGCGGAATGTACCGATTCTCTCACTCTGTAAGAAATCATCTGGATCTTCTGATTTCCAATCCTTCAAATATCCAATACAATCATCGATATTGGTCTCATCCAGAGTTTCGTATGACCATCTGCCTTCATAGTCTTTATAGAACGCATTTAAATGATTGCGCTTTTTTTGCATTTTCTTACCAGCATAGGTACGTAAACGTTCTCCATCATAGACATAATCATCTGCCCAACTTTCATGGATAGCTGTATATTCTGGATATAGCTTAATGACTTCGTCTACCATCTCTTTTGTAAAACAGCTGAGTGTAAAGTCATGTCCATAGTGGTCAAAGATTTCTTTACCCTTTTTTATCGCTTCAGCGATATATTGTTTTTCACATAGTGGCATATACATGAAGAAACATCCTTCATGTATACCCAACAACAATAAGTACTCTTCTCTTTTATAGTAGAACAGCGGATATGTCTGTAACCACATAATCATATTAATAATATTGTGATTTGATTCTTCATATTTACAACGCTGTAAATATTCTTGAACCATAGGCCAATCCATCACTTGTAAAGTTGTAAAATCATTTTCTAATATTTCAGTGGTTACGTTTTCCATAGTCTTATTCTCCGTCTGTATGTTCCTCATATTCGACATCAATGATATCACTTTGATTTTTCTTAGGGCTTGAATATGACTGATAGAAAGTACGATCAATATCCAATTCTTCTGCTGCAGCGTTTTCCATCTGCTTATTTAATCTTCTGGCTTGTATCAGCCCATAAATCACAAATCCTACAATTGGTAATAGTAATAATAGGATGAGCCACCATAGGTAGCGAAATATCAACATCACGATAACCAAGAATACAATTGTGGATACCGCTGTCTGTAGTTGTGTTCTATTCATCTTGTTTTACCTCTTTCATCGCTAGTTCATGAATCTTCACAAAGCGATGTTTCATGCCTGACTTCGAAACAATTTCTCCTGTCTGACGTTCATAGATACTACACAACTCCATTAAGGAAGCCTCTGGGTTTGCCTTACGGAGTGCGATGATATCTTGTAGTTTACGGTCTAATGTTTCTATCTTTTGATTTTCTTCTAAGATTCGAATATCATCAAGTTGTCCACTCGCAGCCGCAACCGCCTTTACTTCATTGGCTAAATCCATATTGTTCATGCGTTGAAGAGAGTTGCTAAAATCTCTCGAGATACGAATATTTTCAAATTTCAAGACTGCTTGATCAGCTTCAATCAAACGCAAGAAATCCGCAATTTTTTCAGCTGACTTCACATACAGAATCACTTTCTTTCGACGTGTTGTAATCTTTGCATGAATGTTAAATCGCTCCAACAGGGATACCATAAATAATGCATGTTCCTCACTAGTAGCTGTAATCTCCAAGTGATAGGATGATTTTTCTGGCGAGTTGATAGAGCCACCTGCCATAAACGCTCCTGCCAAATAGGCACGTGCATTATTGTTTGTCTGTACGATTTTCGCAAGTGGCTTATCTAGTAAACCACGTGTACTATAAATTCCTAAATCCTCCAGAATCTTTGGGGCTGCACTCATAATACGCATACCATAAATACGGTTCTTACGAAGATTCATCTTTCTTTTTACAAACAAGCTAATTTCTACGCCATATCTTTCTTTCACCAAACGATAAATCGTACGTGAAACAGCCGCATTTTCTAAGCTAACTAACAAAGTCATACCACGGTTAGATAAGGAAAGTGATGACGTCATTTGAATCAGTGCTGAAAGCTCTGCACGTATATCATTGCCCTCCATAATCTTCTGGGCAACTTCTTGTTTAACCTCTGCCGCAAATGACATTACTTCACCTCCAGCAATTCTTGAATCACTGCCTTGATCTTCTCTGGATCATGGTGAATAAATTCATTGCGGAAACTTAGTAGTTCTTTTGTTACTACCTGATATGGATGGTTTTGCTTTACAAGATTGACCTTTGTACTTCCATTTACAGAATAACGTTCTAATATCTTCTCTGGTATCTCATCACATGCGACAATCACTTTATCAACTGGCGCATGGTGATATAACAATGCGTCTACATGGTCTTCTACTGAATACCCATCTGTTTCACCAGGTTGTGTCATCGCATTACAGAAATAAACCAACTCTGCCTTTGTACTACATAACGCTTCCTGAATTTCTGGAATGATAACATTCGGCAAAATACTTGTATAAACAGAACCGATACCATAGATAACTAGGTCTGCATTCTGTATCGCTTCAACCGCTTCTTTACATGCATGTACTTCATCTTGATAGAACACACGAGTAATGTGGTGATTATGATTTGGAATATTCGCTTCTCCACGCACAATAACGCCATCTTCCATGCGTGCATATAGAGTGATTACATCTGTACTAGCAGGAATAATATTACCCTTTACATTTAAGATGTGACTCACTTCCTGAATAGCTGTCATAAAAGAACCAGTCTGTTGTGTCAGTGCAGTTAGGATAAGATTTCCTAGATTGTGGCCAAGAATATCATCTTCTTTTCCATCCGGATCATCAAATCGATAATCCATGAGGGAACTTAACATATTTTCACTTTCTGCCATACTGATCATAACGTTTCGAATATCACCCATCGCTGGAATATGAAAGTTCTTACGTAGACGTCCTGTACTACCACCATCATCAGCGACCGTAACAATTGCGTTTAAATCAATATTTGAAATGGTCTTAACACCACGACAGATTAATGACTGTCCGTGTCCACCACCAATGATTACGACTCTATGCTTCTTCATGCGTTAGCCATTCCTTCTGATCACGGTGATCTAAATAACAGTTATATCTTTCCTTGTATACATCATATAAATAGTTTGCGATCGTAACAGAACGGTGTTGTCCACCTGTACATCCAATCGCTACAGTAAAATGATTCTTACCTTCCTTTGTATACTGTTCAAATGCATAATCTGTAAATGCTAATAAACGCTGAATAAATTCCTGTGTCTCAGGTTTATCCATGACATAGTCATATACTTCTTTATCATTTCCTGAGAAATAACGCAGCTTCTCATCCCAGAATGGGTTTGGTAAGAAACGTACATCAATCATCAAATCCGCATCGAGTGGTACACCATACTTATAACCAAAGGAAATAAACGAAATGGAGAATGATGGAATTTGCTTCTTTGCAAAGTAAGATTCTAACTTCTTCTTAAATTCCTTTTCGGAAGAGAAAGATGTATCGATTGTAATAACATTATTATCAAGATTCTGTTTGAATCTATGTCTTTCTTCTGTGATAGCTTCTTCGAGGGTATTTGCGGTATTACTTAATAATAATGGGTGAATACGTCTTGTGCTCTTATAACGGTTGAGTAATACACTATCACTGGCATCGATAAAGAGTACGCTTACGGACGCGTTAATTCCATTTAACTTACGAGAGAAAATTGGGAAGTCTTCTGCCGATGTACTTAGCGCAATATAGCTATATCTTGGGTCGGTTGAAGCCTCTATCATATCCACGAACTGATCCACGAGCACAACTGGATAGTTATCGATAATGTGATAGCCCATATCCTCTAAAATGCGTGTCGCTGTACTCTTACCAGCACCACTCATTCCACTTACAAGTATGATTCTCTTACTAACTTCCATATCCAATTACCTCGTTTCTATTTTATCATCCGAGTTTCACCTTCTCAATTTTGTGAAGGTCATAACTGTTCTTCTCATTTTATACCATTCTTATTATACTATCTATAACAGTAACGTTAAGAGGAGAGTTATATGAACACACCAATCGTTAGTATTATTGTACCTGTATATAATGCCGCAAAACCACTCGATGGAGATAAAACTGTATTACATCGCTGTATCGATAGTATTTTGAATCAAGAATATCGTGACTACGAACTAATCGTTGTAGATGATGGAAGTAAGGATGAATCCGGAAAGATTCTCGATGAATACGCCGCAAAAGATAGTCGTATCAAAGTCATCCACAAAGAAAACTCAGGTGTATCAAATACCCGTAATCTCGCAATACAAAATGCACGGGGAAAATATATACAATTCCTCGATGCGGATGACTGGATTACAACTGACGCCACGAAATCACTTGTCCGTACAATGGAAGAGTCGAAAGCAGATCTAGTCATCGCAGACTTCTATCGTGTCGTAGGAGAAAACACATCCCATAAAGGAAGAATTGACTCTGACAAAGTTCTTACAAGAGATGAATTCGCGGACTACATGATTCAAAATCCAGCGGATTATTATTACGGTGTACTTTGGAATAAGCTATATAAGAAATCCATCATTGATACCTATCATCTCCAGATGGATGCTAGCCTTTCCTGGTCTGAAGATTTTATCTTCAATCTTGAATATCTCCTCCATGTAAAACACGTCGCTCCATTACAGTTACCAATCTATTATTATGTAAAAACAGAAGGTTCACTTGTGTCTCAAAGCCGTTTTGATATTCGTAACATCGTTGATATGAAGTTATCTGTCATCAAATACTATGATAACTTCTATAAATCCATCTACGATGAGAAAGAATATGCTCGCAAGCGCCCAGAAATTCTCGGCTTCCTAGTAGGCTTTGCGACAGATGACTCTGCAATCTCCTTCTCCACAAAGAAACTTGGAGAAGAAATCGTTCCAGTCGCAAAACTAAGTGACCATAAACAAGATGCGATACTACATAACTACTACACAACAAAACTCTTAGAGCGTTTATTACAACGTATCTCAACGGAAACAGGCTTAAGTCCCAATGAACTCATTGTCATTCATTATCTATATTGTTTCCCACATTCAAATGTCACAAAAGATATGTCCCTATTTACAGGTATCAATCAATTCTTATTGGTACCAGTATTAGAGAAGCCCGTGTTTAATGAATATGTTACAAGAGTCAAATCTAGTGATTTTGAAACATACTATTCTCTGAGCCAAAAAGCAGAATCTATCACAAAGCAACTCAATCAGTTAACGCAAGATTTCGATTCTATTCGCTTTGCAGGAATTGATTCTTCCACACAAGAATTACTACAAACCACAGAAGAGACAATCTACGAAAACATTCGCAAGAAATTACTATAACCAAATATACAATGGGTTCTAACCACATATGTGATATAGAACCCATTTTTAACTGTTAATTAGTTTGTTTCGATCTCAATAAAAGACTGTTTTACTTCGGTTAGTTCTTTTAACTTTTTCTCTAAGACACTTGAATCCATTCCGTTTTGAACCGCAATTTCATAATACTTATCAAATTCAGGATGATTATTCTGTTTTACTACTGCTAGAATTTCCGCAAAGAATCCCCAAACATTGTTATAACTTCTTGTGGAACTATAGTCTTCTCTTTTTGGCATCCATTGTAATTTAATAAAGAATTTGTATAGAATTTTACTCCAAGTTTCTTCATCATCGTCATAACAGAAAAACTTCGCTTCAAGCAGGCTCCCAAAACGTCTATCCCAGAATTTTACAGTATCAGGTAAGTACCAAGTATTACGCGTATCTCTACAAATCATTTCAATTGCGATTTGTTCTAGTATTACACTTGGATCACCACCAGCACAACTATAACTTCCAGCCACCATGCTTTGAGCTGCCTCTTCCTTTAATTCTTCATAGGCTGTTTTGCTATCTAGTAAAGCCATCGCAATTTTTGCACGGTCACCAAATGCTTTCCCTGCACTCAACATCCGATATTTCTCAAGTTCGCTCATACTTCCTCCTAGATCTCTTTCTACTCTTTTTGTGTGTTCTTATTACCAATAGAATTATCTTGTTAATTTACGATTCATATACTTAGGATTGACAAGAAAGATATATACAGATGTATTTATGATTATCAATAATGTAGACCATAAACCTATATGTAAATTATAACCCAAAACAAACACAACAGTTTGGATTAAACAATACAATGATTCAATCTTTGTGTTCTTCGCTCTTTGTTTTAGATCTTTTTCATATCGATGATTACTTGCCATCCATATCGAACATGCAAGCAATGGGAATAATTTCATAATCATCTCTAACACGATTGTATTAGAATCTCCCCATGGATAGATACATGCATTTAAAAAGGCAGCCTGAAAAATGATTGCAAGACGAGTTAAATTTGCATGCAGTATTTTATTGTTCTCTTTTATCTTTGGTGAATCTTCATCACTTTCATACGAATCCATTAAAAGATAGTCTGTTGTGACACCAAATAACTTACTCAGTTGAACAATATTATCTGCATCTGGTAAAGCTGTACCATTTTCCCAACGTGAAACTGCTTGGCGCGATATATTAACTTGCCCTGCTAGTTCTTCTTGAGACATCCCCTTTGACTTACGTAGGGTTCTAATCTTCTCTGAGACGTTCATTTGTGATTTTCCCCTCTCTTTTACAACTTCATTCTATTATCCTTATCAATTCACTTCCATCACAAGAACTTTACATATACGCAACATATGTTTACATTTATCTTTTAAACTATTGAGATGGCCATTCTTTATTCAAATTATATCATTTTCTATCAACTATCTTTAGAGGAAAACCAACAACGCATATAAAAACCAAGCCAGAACATCTAGCTTGGTATGTTTTTATAACTTTTCGTAAGTCCAACCGTGTGTCTCTTTTAAGATCTCTTTTAGTTCAGATAAATCTCCGATAATCGCATTTGGTTGTGCAGATTCTAATTCTCCAAGTTTTAACTTGTCACGTTCATCTGCTGTTGGATCATTACGCTTTGGATAGAAACCAATCGCATAACATCCTGCTGCCTTAGCTGCTAAGATATCTGACTTACTATCACCGATATAGATACAGTTATCATGACCTTCCTTTAATCTCTTACATGCATATAGGATACCTGCAGGAGAAGGTTTTGCCTTTTCATATTGGTCACGACCAACCACTACATCAAAGTATGATAACTTAAACTGTCTTAACCATGAATCACAAGATTCTGTTAAACGTGAAGATACAATACCCAACTTATAACCATCTTCCCACAAGTCATGTAAGACTTCTTCTGTATGTGGGAATAGTGTTACGTCATTGGACCATGAGAATGAGCCTTGGTATGTACGGTACTCTTCAGCTAACTTGGCATCATCCTGTTCAGGGAAGAATTCCTTAAAGGAAGTACGTAAAGGTTGAATGAATACCTTTCTTTGTTTATCAATCGTAAAGTTTTTGATGTTGCTGTATTTTTTGAAGAAGTATCCAAAGCACAACAATACCATACGACGACTATCCATCAGCGTTCCATCTAAGTCAAATAAGATAACTGGCTTATCTAATGGATGTGTATGGAGATAAATATAACCAAGTAAGGCAACCACTACACAAAGACCCGCCATGATGACATCATGTGTACCACGTACATCCCACTTGAATACGGTAGCCAAGAATGAAATTAAGCCAAACCACATAAATGTAGTAGCAGATGTTTCACCACGTCTTCTACCGTCACGATAACGGTGAATTTCAAACCAGATAATCAAGAAGCCAATAAAGTCTAGTGCGATTACAAACCATAATGTATGTGCAGCCATTGCACGACCAATTCTTGTAATCGTAATCATCAACATCGCAAGTGGTGCTGTCATATCTAGTGTACGACGCCAACTCATATAGTGTTCACGCGTATAAATCCATGTGCCTAACGCTACACCAATCAATCCACCAGTCGCATCATAACCACCGTCAGTAATCAAGAAGATGTATGGTGTATATTTCATATATTCAGAAAGATTACCTAATACCCAGAATAAACGGCTAAAGATAAAGCCACCAGCAGCACAGAATAAGAATAATTCAACTGCTACGATACGTTTATAACCATGTTTCTTATTTTCTTTCAATAAGAATATAAATACTACGATTGCTGTGAATATCGCTGCTACAAGATATGTTGGAATGCGGAAATTCCCTATCTTCAATAAAGTTATATCATCGGGGAAAAATGTCATTTTATTCATCCTTTCCTACAAAACGAGAAAATCGTTCGTTGATTTCGGCAGCTCCACTATAGCCTGCCTCTTGCAATCTAAAGTTTCTAACCGCTGATTCAACTAAGATAAAGGTATTACGACCTGCACTAACTGGAATCACAATTGTTGGCACAAGAACACCGAGAATCTTTGTATAGCGTTGTGTTTCATCACCGATACGGTTATATTCCGCATCTCTTTCAAATGGTACCATGCGTATAACAAGTTTTACTTCCGCACGATCTGCGACTGCAGAAGCACCAAACATCTTTTCAACGTTAATCACACCGATACCACGGATTTCTAGTAAGCCCTTTGTGATTACTGGTGCGTGTCCAAAAATACTATTTTGAATATGTTGTACATCCACACGGTCATCCGAGATAAGTACCTGGCCATCACGAATCAGGTCTAGAGCAGTTTCAGATTTACCCATGCCACTCTCACCAAGAATCATGACACCTAAGCCATATACTGACATTAAAACACCAGACATTGTATCGATAGGTGCTAACTTTTCATCTAAGAATGTGATTAAATCTGCAGTTAAGCGGTATGTCTCTAGATTTGTACGCAACACAGGGAAGTTGTTATGTATTGCGACTTCTCTTAGTATAGGTGGAATCTCATTTCCACTCGTAATAATAATACATGGAGTTAGACCATCCATTAAGAATTGGAATCTAGATCTTTGATCATCCTCGCTCATCGTACGAATAAACTCAGATTCTTTATTACCGATGATAACGATACGACGAGGTTCCGTACTCTTAAACACACCGGCAAGTTCAAACCCAGGGCGATTTAAGTCCTGAATAACTGTCCATCTATTTAAAGAAGAATCATCTCCTGTTAGTTGTTCTAACTGGAAGAAAGATACAATATCACGAATTCCTACTTTTTTATCATAAGTTTTTTCTGACATATCGTCCTCCATCAATACTACTTATTATAACATGACTTATAAATCATGTAGATATGTTAGTTTTATACAAACATATACATCTATAACCACCAAAATCCCTCAAATAGCCCCTAAAAGTAACCATGATTTACTCCTTAAACGGGTCATAGTACATTTCTTTCATATGTAGAATTTAGGTATATACTGTAACTTGTTTATTCTTTTAAATTGGCATGCGTTATGATAGTTGCGTTTTTCAACATATCTTGTGTAATGTAATCTATTTTAAATCTAAAGAAATTATTAATTTGTTATTATCAATTCGAGATTATATAATAAGGCGTTGG
>USIC01000010.1 GCA_900554555.1 uncultured Solobacterium sp.
AGGCACATTCATTTCAGCACGCATGTTACGAATACCTTTGATGGCATCCATCATAACTTCCATTTGACGTGCTGCACCTTCAAGATTATCAAACTTCAATGCTTCTGGCCATTTAGTGACAACGATGCTATCCCCTTCATGAGGCAAGTGTTGCCAAATATGTTCTGTTACGAACGGCATGAATGGATGTAATAATTCAAGCATGTGACGCAAGATTGTTACAAGTAAGTATTGAACTGTACGACGATCGCGTTCATTACCATCGTTATATAAACGAGGTTTAGCTAACTCAATATACCAGTCACAGTATGTATTCCAAATGAAGTCATATACGGAGCTTGCTGCTTCACCAAGTTCGAATTTATCTAGGTTAGAAGTTACACTTTGTACTGTTTCATTGTACTTTTGAACAATCCATTGGTCTGCTAATGTCAAATCATCTGCTGTTGGAACAAAGCTTTCATCATAATTTGTAAGATTCATCAATACAAATTTGGATGCATTCCAAATCTTATTAGCAAAGTTACGATTTGCTTCAACCCGTTCCATATAGAAGCGCATATCGTTACCAGGTGTATTGCCAGTTACGAGAGTAAAACGCAATGCATCAGCACCATATTGGTCGATAACTTCAAGAGGGTTAATACCATTGCCCAAGGATTTACTCATTTTACGACCTTGGCTATCGCGCACAAGACCATGAATAAATACATGTTTAAATGGAATTTCATGTTCAAACTCAAGAGCCATGAAGATCATACGAGCAACCCAGAAGAAGATGATATCGTAACCAGTTACAAGAACACTTGTTGGATACCATTGTTTAAGTTCTGGTGTTTGTTCAGGCCACCCCATAGTAGCAAATGGCCATAAACCAGAGCTAAACCATGTATCAAGAACGTCTGGATCTTGTGTAACATGACCGTGGCAATGAGGACATTCATTAATATCTTCACGGCTTACGATTGTTTCACCGCAGTCATCACAGTACCATGCAGGAATGCGATGGCCCCACCACAACTGACGAGAGATACACCAGTCTTCAATATTCTCTAACCAACCATTGAATGTCTTTTCAAAACGTTCTGGATAGAAGTTAATCTTTGTCTCTTCATCAGCTTGATACTTTAGTACATCTTGAGCAAGTGGCTTCATCTTAACAAACCACTGTTGTGATAGATATTGTTCAACAACGCAATGTGTACGTTCAGAGTGTGCTACGTTATGTGTTATCTCTTCAATCTTCACTAAGTTTCCTTCAGCTTCGATTTGTTTTACAAGAGCTTCGCGTGCTACGTAACGGTCCATTCCTTCATACTGACCACAGAGTTCATTCATTGTACCATCTGGATTCATACAGATTGGCTTTTCTAAATGATGTCTTTCCGCAATCGCAAAGTCGTTAGGATCGTGTGCTGGTGTACACTTCATTGCACCAGTACCAAAACCAATCTCTACATAGTCATCACCGATGATAGGTAATTCCTGCCCATTTGCTGGGTTAGTTGTATGTTTACCAATCAAGTGATTCAACTTTTCATCGCTAGGGTTTACTACAACACAAACATCACCAAACATTGTTTCTGGACGTGTTGTGGCAACCACAAATTCTTCACCAGTTTCCTTTACAACATATTTGAAGTGATACATCTTACCTGGATCATCTTGATAATATACTTCGATATTACTTAACGCAGTACGTGCTTCAGGATCCCAGTTAATGATACGCCATCCACGATAGATTAAACCTTCATTGTAGAGTTTTACAAATACATGACGAACTGCATCGTTAAAACCATCGTCCATTGTAAAACGTTCACGACTATAGTCTAATGAGTTTCCAAGTTTACCCCATTGTGTACGAATTGTCTTGGCATATTCTGCCTTCCACTCCCACGCACGTTCCAAGAACTTTTCACGTCCTAAATCATAGCGAGAAATACCTTCACTCTTTAAGCGTGCATCAACCTTTGCCTGTGTCGCAATACCCGCATGATCCATACCTGGTAAAAACAACATGTCATAGCCCTGCATACGCTTATAACGTGCAATAATATCCTGTAATGTATTATCCCAAGCGTGACCGATATGTAAAATACCAGTAACGTTTGGTGGAGGAATCACAATTGTAAAAGGATCTTTAGACTTATCACCTGCAGTGAAATATCCTTTCTCAATCCATCGGTTGTATTTGCCTTCTTCTACAGCTTTGTGATCGTACTTTTGTGCTAGATTCTTTTCCATATAACCTTCTCCTTAAACATAAAAAAACGTCCTATGCATAGGACGTGTATAAACGTGGTACCACCTTTGCTTACTTCTCAAATAGCGTAACGTGCATCACTACGGTATCTTCTACTACTAGTTCAAAGACACAGCTCCAAGACTACTTCATATTTTCGTTTTATCTGTTTCCACCAATCACAGACTCTCTATCAAAACAGCCAATATTACTACTTCTCTTCTTTGCTTTGGTTAGATTATACCATTGTATCCATCATTTTCAATAAGAAATAGCACGATGCTTACTTTTGATATAAACTGTTCACTTGATGTAAATGGAATAGAAATTGAATAAAACTTTTATCATACGGTATAAACTTCTTTAAACGAATCATATCTAAGATTTCTTCAAAACTCACCCATTTTACTGCCTGTACTTCTTCATACTGAAGGATTAAATTCGAAATATCAATCTCTTTTTCTAAAATATAAATGTCATCAAAACCTTCACTAAAATACTTTGTAATAACAGGTGGTATATTTTCTAAATCAATCTTTAATCCAAGTTCTTCAGCAACTTCTCGCGTTGCTGCCTGGCGACTATTTTCACCAATCATAGCAGAACCACCAACTGTTACATCCCACATATTAGGCCATCCTTCTTTAAAGGACTGTCTTTGTTGAATCAACATTTGGTTTTTTGCATTAAAGATACATACATGAACAACTAAATGATAGAGATTTTTCGGAATATCATCCCCACGCGTTATTACACGATTTGTCTTTACACGATCAAGTGTATATAAATCCCACTTTTCCATATGATTCTCCTATTATCAAAAAAATCCGTTTAAACAGATTATAAACGAATGATCGATTTTACAATTGGTAGTCGCATTACAAATGCAGTGATTCTACGATCAGCTTCAAAGAATAGAATATAGATAATTAATTTGAAATATGGATGTAAACCCAAGAATCCATTTACGATACTAAACAAGAATACAAAAACCATATATATCGCAATATATACCGCAAATGTCATCAAGAAGTAAGCAACCTGATTCATGCGTAAATTTCGTTGTTCATCTCTTCTACTCATATAGGTATTTTATTCAAAACAAGAAATGATTTCAACCATCAAAAAAGGAAGATACATAACGTATCTTCCAAAATCTTAATAGTGAATGTATTCGAATCTTGATGGATTAGAGATAACACGTGAGTATGGCTGACCATTACGGCTAGCACCACATTCAGATGTAATAACAGAACCATCAGTTGTAATACCCTCTACAATTGCAACGTGACCATAGTAACCATCTGAACCTTCTTGTCCAGCTGCGAATACCATAACGTCACCAACCATCGGTGTATTAGAAACAGAATATCCTAAACTACGAGCTGTATTTGCCCATTGATTACCATTACCCATCAAACTACCAGCAGTTAAGCCTAACTGATGACGACGAATATATACCCACCATGTACATTGACTAAATGAGTAATTGTTACCAGTATCACCAGTTTCATGATCCGTAATTAATCCCGCTTTTGCATAAGCCTTCCAAGCTTCATCGGCATCCGCAAGTAATTGTGCAGAACTGATAAATGCACTTGAACTTGAACTATTTTCAAGCGCTTGTTTCGCAGCTTGAATCTTTTCATTTTCCTTTGCTTTACGCTCTTCTTCAATCTTGTTATCAATTACTTCTTGCGGAGTCTTTACTGTAACATTCAACTGTGCAAATGACTTATTCCCAGTCGTATCAACAACAGTATATAAAACTGTGTAGTTACCATCTGTTGACATATCTACATTACCAGTGATTGTTAATGCTGGTAAAACACCAGAATCATCATTGATATAAGAGATATAGTTAGATGCATTCCAAGTATCCCCATTGTTAACCGTAACAGAATCAGACTTCAGTTTGATAACTGGAGCAGTACTAGTTACAACCTTAATCAATACCTTTTGAATAAAAGAATATCCTAGTGTCTTATCGTCAGTATCTTTATTAACTAAAGTTACACGTGCAGTTGCCTGTTGAATACCTGTAAGGTTACGATCAAAGCCTTCCAATATTAACTTTGTTTTGCCCATATCGATATTCTTATAATCCATATCTGTTAGAGACTGACTTCTTTCCTGTAAGATAGAATGCTTGATTGTCTCTTGTGGATTTAAATCAGCAGAACTAACTTCAATGACCGGTAAAACTTCTGTATCAATTGTTGGAGCTGTGTTATCCGCATATACATGTTGTACAGAAGCATATCCACCTAATAATACTGTGGCGATATACGCTGCTGCAACAAGACTTGTCTTCTTATTTTTCTTGTTAAACATATCATTATTTTATATGATTCTTTGCATTCTTTGCAAGAAAACGGATATTTTTCACACAAAATTCACGCATTTTCAAGGCTTTTTACATAAAAAGCACACATTTTAACCGTGTGCGCTTAAATATATTCTTAAAATAATGTATCTGTATGTGTGATATGTAAATGCTCATAAGCCTTCTCAGTTACCACACGACCACGACTTGTACGATTCACAAATCCAATCTGTATGAGGTATGGTTCATATACATCTTCTAGTGTTGTAGTTTCTTCCGATATTGCATTTGCAAGAGATTCAAGACCAACAGGACCACCATGGAAACGTTCGATAATACCACGTAAGTAACGAATATCGACTTCGTCTAATCCAAGGGAATCCACCTTCAAACGGTCTAGTGCTGTCTGAGCTATCTCCTTAGAGATATGACCATCATTAAGCACCTGTGCAAAGTCACGGATACGACGTAATAGACGATTGGCAATACGTGGAGTTCCACGAGAACGACGTGCAATCTCATCCACTGCAGCAGTATGAATTGGTGCGTTCAATACACGTGCTGTACGACTCACAATCGAACATAGCTGTTCTTGGTTATAGTACTCAAGTTTCGCCACGATACCAAAGCGGTCTCTTAGTGGTGCAGATAAATCACCAGCACGAGTCGTCGCGCCAACAAGAGTAAATGGAGGTAAATCCAAGCGTACACTTCTTCCGCCTGCTCCATTTTCACCACCAACCATAATATCTAATTCAAAGTCCTCCATCGCAGGATATAAAACTTCTTCTACCTGTTTTGGTAAACGATGAATTTCATCGATAAACAATACATCTCCTGGCTCAAGCACAGATAATATCGCTGCTAAATCACCAGCTTTTGTAATGGATGGACCAGAAGCTACTCTAACCTTAGAGTGCATCTCATTGGCTAGAATAAACGAAAGTGTAGTCTTACCCAATCCTGGAGGCCCATACAAAAGAACATGATCCAAAGATTCATTTCTCTGCAAAGCCGCCTGAATATAGATACGTAAGTTTTCTTTTAGCGTATCTTGGCCTATATATTCATCAAGTGTTTGTGGGCGAAGACTTTCTTCATCATCACCCATTTCTGCATTTGCAGATAACAAACGATCACTCTCTTCCATATGCCTCCCTTACTTTTGTTTAACTAAAAATTGTAATCCGAGCTTTAAATACTTCTCGGTTGTTAATCCAGGGTTTTCACTCATCATATTTGCAACTGCAGATAATTCTCCCTGTTTATAGCCTAAATTCTTTAAGCCTTCTAACGCTTCACGAATTTCCGCAGGATAAGAAACTGTATCTTGTTTTGGCGATGATGTAGGTACAGCAACTAACTTGCCCTTTAAATCTAATACAATCTGACTTGCGGACTTCGCCCCAATACCAGGCATCTTCTTTAATAGAGCTACATCACCAGATTCAATCGCAGAAACGATAGACTGATAACCACATTTGCTTAGCATACTCATCGCTGTTTTAGGACCAAGTCCCTTAACTGAGATAAGCTTTAAGAATAATGCTTTTTCATCTTGGCTTTCAAAACCAAATAAACTCATATCATTTTCCGTAATATGAAGATATGTATAGATAAATACTTCATCATTCAGATGTAAGTTTTCAGGATGTGGATATGCCATCTGATAGCCAATATCATGACAATCAACCACAACCCAATCAGCACCATATGATGCCACTTTTCCTTTTACAAACGCTATCATATCACTCACTCTTTATAATCCATAATAAAGGTATTTACGATAACTTGATCACCATCACGTGCACCAGCTTCATAAAGAGCCTTATCAACACCCATCTTCTGCAGTGTCATCGCAAACTGATATGTTTCTTCTTCCTTATCAAAGTCAACTGTATCAAATAGACGATCAATCTTTTCAGAGTCAACCTTAAATCTACCAGGACCAAGTTTAACAATCTTAAAGTCTGGTTTCTTAGGTTCATAACGATATACAACAGTCTCTTCTGTACTTTCAGGAGCTTCCATTTCAACCTCGCGAGCTTTATCAATTTCCGCAAGTGCTGCATAGAGAACTTCATCTAAACCTTTATGTTCTAACGTACTTGTTTCATAGATTTTAACATCTGGATATTTCTTCTTAAACTCCTCCAAATACATCTGCGCATATTCATCATCCATCTTATTTGCGACTACAATCTGAGGACGCTTTTCAAGTGCTAAATCGTAGGTAGCTAACTCCTTATTAATGACTTCATAATCTTCAACAGGATTACGCTCCGCACCAGACATATCAATGACGTGAATCAATACACGACAACGTTTGATATGACGTAAGAACTCATGTCCTAAACCCTTACCTTCACCAGCACCTTCAATTAAACCCGGCATATCCGCTAGCACAAAACTACGACCGTTTGGCATTTGTACGACACCAATATTTGGTTCTAGTGTTGTAAAAGGATATGCAGCAATCTGAGGATTGGCTCTTGTTACGACGGATAAGAATGTTGACTTACCAACGGATGGAAAACCAATTAGCCCAGCATCCGCCAAAAGACGTAATTCTACTTGAACATCTAAGCTTTCACCAACTTCACCTGGTTGCGCATATTCAGGAGCATCATTTCTTGAAGTAGCGAAGTGCATATTACCTAAACCACCCTTACCACCACGAGCAATCAATACCTTTTGCCCTGGCTTTGTAAGGTCAGCTAAAAGATCACCATTGGCCGCATTACGAATCATCGTTCCCAGTGGAACAGGCACAATGATGTCATCTCCTGATTTACCATGCATCTTTTTGATTAATCCTGGCATACCATTGCCAGCCTTAATCTTACGTGTAAACTTTAGCTTCATTAATGTTGTTTCATTGGTATCAACAGCGAACCAAATATCGCCACCTTTACCACCATCACCGCCAAAAGGTCCACCATTAGCGTAGAACTTCTCATGGCGCCAAGCAACACAGCCTCTGCCACCATCACCTGCTTTTACATGTAGTTTTACCAAGTCAATCATCAAGGAATCTCCTTTCCTTTAAAAAAGCTCCTGAACCTGTCAGGAGCATTCCATTACTGTTTAAATTAAGCTTCTTGAGGATAAACAGAAACCTGCTTCTTATCCTTGCCAAGACGCTCATACTTAACGATACCTGCAGCTGTTGCAAACAATGTATCATCTCCACCGCGCATAACATTCTTGCCTGGGTAGATCTTTGTGCCTCTCTGACGATAGATGATAGAGCCAGCGTTTGTATACTGACCATCAGCCTTCTTAGCACCTAATCTTCTGCCGGCAGAATCACGGCCGTTCTTTGTGGAAGATACACCCTTCTTACTTGCAAAGAACTGAATATCCAGTGTGAACTTCATAGTATTTACACCTCCATTTTTTTAATTTTAATAAAACGTTGATTCTGTTGTTGAACTGTCTTTAATTGAATAATACCTGCAGCTAGTAACAAATCACTTTCTGCTGTAGGATTATCCACTTTAACCTGAATTAGATTATCACCGACTGTCATTTTCGTAACATCAGTTAATTCATCTAATGCATTCAACAAACCGAATGTAATACCGCTAACTGCTGCACATACCAAATCTTTACCACTCTCAGCAAAACCAGCGTGACCGCTAATTTCTAACGAAGTAATGTGATTACCATGCTGCGTATAACGGATATCAATCATGAGACTTAAGCCTCGATAGCTTCAACTGTCAACTTTGTATATGGTTGACGGTGACCCTGCTTACGACGAGTAGAGCCCTTCTTAGCCTTATACTTGAAGATATGGATCTTCTTTTCCTTGCCTTGCTTTACAACCTTGCAAGTAACCTTAGCACCCTCTACATATGGAGTACCAATCTTTGTTGCTGCGTCACTAACAAGAACTACCTTGTCGATAACGACTGTGCTTTCTGGTTCAACATCTAACTTTTCAACGAAGATAGACTGACCTACTTCAACCTTAAGTTGCTTTCCGCCTGTTTCGATAATTGCGTACAATTTGAACACCTCCTGACATTTATCATAAGACGCGCCATCAAGGGGACTTACGTACTTAACCCTTTCCTGAGCGGTTACAGACCTCGACAAGAGGGCTGATAACATAGATATACTACATGTAAAGTCCCTTTACGTCAATGATTTCTACTAAATTAACAACTTCAAAGTTAAGTTTCAACATAAACGCAACACTCTGTTGCGTTAACTTGTGACATGTTATCTTTATTCCTGTGTATCTGTTGGACTCCTTTTTAGATATCAGGAGAAAACATTTATGTCAGGTAAACATTTCACACTTGAAGACCGTATCAATATCCTTATGCATGTTAAACAAAATCATTCCATGCGTATGATAGCTACCGCTTTGAATGCCTCTGCTTCAACTGTTTCCAGAGAACTTAAAAAGCATAGGATCCTTGATGAATACTCTTCATTTCATTCTGTCACTCCTACCTGCAGTCGAATCATGAAGGCCCCCTGGATATGCAATGGCTGTCCACGTTTCTCTGCATGTAGAAAGAGAAAGTATCGCTACATCCCTGCACAGGCACATAGTACTTATGAATCTACTCTTCATCTATCTAGAGAGAAGATCCGAACCGGGGAAAAAGGTCTGAGATTTCTCGATAATCTCGTCACGCCTTTGATTCGTGACCAAAGACAAACTGTCGCTCACGTATTCTCCACTCATGGTGAACAGATGGGAATATCCCGTTCTACTTTTTACCGCTATGTCAATGACAATAAACTCACCATTCGCAATATAGATCTTCCCAAGCGTGTTCGCTATCCGCTCTCCAAAAAGAATATCAAACGTGGCGATAACACTATGATAGACAACCAATCGTGCCGTGTGGGACGCGATTATACTGCCTTTCAGGAATTCATTGCCCAGCATCCGAAAGCTAATATCGCTGAGATGGATTCCGTCATCGGTAAGAAAGGTGTCGGCGAAAAGGTGCTTCTAACTCTACTATTACGTAAGAGTAAATTTATGTTTGCCTTCCTAAGGAATAGAAATACACAAGCTTCTGTAACAGAAGTATTCGACCACATCCAAAGGAAGATCGGCTTTGCAAGGTTCGCTACTATGTTCCGTGTAGTGCTTACGGACAACGGTCCTGAATTCAAGGACCCCATTTCCTTGGAACGTGGTACACGCAACGTACAGCGCTGTCATATATTTTATTGTGATTCCCGCGCCTCTCAACAAAAGGGGCGCATTGAAAAGAATCATGAATATATTCGAAAATATCTGCCTCAAGGAACTTCCTTTAACGACCTTACACAAGAAAAGGTAAATCTAATGATGAGCCATATCAATTCTGTCAAGCGTGACTCATTGGATGGTCGTTCACCATTTGAATGTCTCACTAGAGCAGAACTCAAAACAATAAAAAAGCTTGGATTAACACCAATCGATCCAGATGAAGTCAATCTAAGCCTAGACCTAATTCAATAGGTCCCCAAAGTCCAACGGATACTCGACTTACACAAACTGGACTGTTGCGTTTAGTTGACACCTAAACCCTTCAGTTATTTTCATTGCGCCAAAAAAGCGAGTATTCCTACATAAAAGATACCATATTAACATTAAAAAGAGTCATTATAGATCAAAAAATCATCTGATAATGACTACATTAGTTCGTTATCTGTTGCCTTTATTTATCGTGTTGCGTTTACTTTGAAACTTAAGCGTTCTATCAGAAACAATCATTTGTGAAACACAAAAAGAATTATGGAAAGATATGTGAAAGTGATAAGGCATATGCCC
>USIC01000011.1 GCA_900554555.1 uncultured Solobacterium sp.
AATGGTGCGGGTAAGAGTACTCTGATGAGTGTTCTTTTCGGTCTATATCAACCAGAAGAGGGACAGATTTATAAGAATGGAAAGCCAGTTCAAATCAATAATCCAAATGATGCGAATGATTTGGGCATTGGAATGGTACATCAGCACTTTAAGTTAGTGCAGGTGTTTACTGTTCTAGAAAATATTATTCTTGGTGTTGAAACAACAAAGCTTGGCTTTATCAGTAAGAAGGAAGCACGTAAAAAGGTTGTTGCTTTATCGAAGTCTTATGGATTGAATGTAGATCCAGATGCACTAGTTGAAAATATTACGGTAGGTATGCAACAGCGTACAGAAATCCTAAAGATGTTATATCGTGATAATGATATTTTGATTTTTGATGAACCTACGGCTGTATTAACTCCACAGGAAATTGAAGAACTCATGCAAATCATGAAGAGTCTTGCAAAGGAAGGAAAGTCAATCTTATTTATCACGCATAAGTTAAATGAAATTATGCAGGTGGCAGATCGATGCTCTGTACTTCGTAAGGGTGCGTATATCGGCACGGTTGATGTGAAGAATACGACAAAGGAAGAACTATCAAATATGATGGTTGGTCGTGATGTTAAGTTTGTCGTAGATAAAAAGGAAAGTAATCCTACGGAAGAAGTATTAGAACTTGAAAACTTATGTGTCTTTGACAAGATTCACAAGAAGGATAGTATTCATAATGTATCATTCAAGGTTCGTAAGGGTGAAATTGTTTGTATTGCTGGTATTGATGGAAATGGTCAAACAGAGCTAGTACATGCAATTACTGGTCTTGAAAAGATTAAGAGTGGTAAGGTAAAACTCAATATTGATGGTGAGATGAAGGATGTTTCTCATACTTCGATTCGCTATAAGAATACACATGGTATTTCTCACATTCCAGAAGACCGTCATAAACATGGTTTAATTCTCGATTACTCTTTGGAACAAAATTTAGTTTTACAACGGTATCTTGAACCAGAGTTCCAAAGTCATGGCATGATACGGTTCAAGGAAGTTCGAAAGTATGCAGAAAGACTCATTCAAGAATACGACGTACGTAGTGGTCAAGGACCAATTACGATTTCTCGTAGTATGTCTGGTGGTAACCAACAGAAGGCTATTATTGCACGTGAATTAGACCGCAAGCATAATTTATTGATTGCGGTACAGCCTACACGTGGTCTAGATGTTGGTGCGATTGAGTATATTCATAAACAGATTATTCAAAGCCGTGATAGTGGAGCAGGTGTATTGCTTGTTTCTCTGGAATTAGATGAGGTTATGAACTTATCTGACCGTATTCTTGTCATGTATGAAGGTGAAATTGTTGGTGAACTAGATCCTAAGAAGACAACTGTACAAGAGTTAGGTCTATATATGGCAGGTGCGAAGCGTAATGGTAAGGAGGAGAAGAGCGATGAAGAATAAAAATAAAAAATCCTCTGAAGGATTAAAGTCGCTAAGTGCTTCTTTACTGTGTATCTTCGGCGGTATCTTTGTTGGATTTGTTGTTCTTGTATTACTATCTGTATTTAATCCTCGTATTGGATTTGCGGAAGCAGTACGCGGCATTCTAATCATTCTTGGTGGACCGTTCTCTGGTGGTGGTAACTCACTATTCCAGCTTGGTAATATGTTGTTTAATGCAACTCCATTAATTCTAACGGGTTTATCTGCATGTATTGCATTTAAGACAGGTCTATTTAATATTGGTGCTCCAGGACAGTACTTAATGGGTGCGATGGTAACATTGCTTGTTTCATTATCAATCCCATCTGCAGTTGTTCCATCTCCAGTGATTTGGTTACTAGCATTAGTTTGCGGTACGTTAGCTGGTGCACTTTGGGGTGCAATTCCTGGTTTCTTCAAAGCATATCTCAATGTCAATGAAGTTATCGTTTGTATTATGACAAACTGGATTGCGGCCAATGTAGTTAGCTGGGTATTTAATGGTTCTAAGTTTATTAACGTTGCGGAATCAAAAGTAAACTTCATCATGAAAACAGAAGTAAACAATATCGCAACCGCAACATTTGGATTAGATAAAATCTTCTCTGGTGGTTCTGTTGTATCCTATGCAGACGCAAGTATCTTTCTAGCAATCTGTGTAGCCATCGCACTTTATGTCGTGATGAATAAGACGACGTTTGGATATGAACTGAAGGCTTGTGGATATAACCGTGATGGTGCAAAGTATGCAGGCATGAACGAGAAGAGAAATCTACTTCTAGCGATGGCTATCGCTGGTGGTCTTGCGGCGATGGGTGCGTCTATCTGGTGTCTCAATGGTCATCAGGACTTTAAATGGGAAACATATCAGACATTACCAGTAGATGGATTCAATGGTATCCCTGCAGCCTTGCTTGCTGGGAATAATCCTATCGGTATTATCTTTACTGCAATTTTCTTAAAGTATATCAACGTAGGTGGATCAAACCTTGCGGCGAATACTGCATTCAATGAATATGTATCTCAGTTAATGGTTGCGATGATTGTATATTTCTCAGGCTTTGCAAGATATATTAGTATGTTATTAAGTACAAAGAAAAAATCCTTACAGGAGATTGAGACAGAGATCAAAAATAGTAAGGAGGAAACAAAATGATTTTTATTCTTCAGAAAACATTGATTTTTACCATTCCGCTATTGATCGTTGCCTTAGCAGGTATGTTTGCGGAACGTAGTGGTATCATCAACATTGCATTAGACGGTATTATGATTTTTGGTGCCTTCATTGGTGCAGTTGTGACACTATTATTACGGCAGAACGTTCCATTCTTTGTTGACCATAATCAGATTATGTTTGTGATAGCGATGCTTGCGGCAGCTGTTGCAGGTGCGTTATTCTCACTTCTATTATCTGTATCTGCGATTAAATTTAAAGCAGATCAGACAATCGCTGGTACAGCATTAAATCTTCTTGCGCCAGCAGTTGCACTCTTCTTTATTAAGGTATTTACAAGTAAAGATCAGTTAGAGATGGGTACAGCTGTCGACTCCCTTGGACAACGTCATGACTTTGGTTATGTTATCCAGAACAAGGAAGTAAGTGGCATCTTTGCGATACTCTTTGATAAGGCATATATTTCGACCTTTATCGCAATTGTATTATTTATTATCTTATCTATCTTCTTGTATAAGACGAAGACAGGTTTACGTTTGCGTGCATGTGGTGAACATCCACAGGC
Source organism: uncultured Solobacterium sp. (assembly GCA_900554555.1). The sequence continues at coordinate 3,204 of USIC01000011.1, forward strand.
GGCTGATTCTGTAGGTATCAATGTATATAAGATGCGTTATCTTGGTACAACAATCTCAGGTGCGTTAGGTGGATTTGGTGGTTACTTATATATTGCGACAGTTGCCAATGGTACTGCTTCTGGTGCAGTAGCTGGTATGGGATTCTTAGCGATGGCTATTATGATTTTCGGTAACTGGTCACCACTCGGTGTTGCCTTTGGATCCTTAATGTTTGGCTTCTTAAAGTGTTTAAGTGTTGTTTATAACCAGATTCCATTCACAAAAGGACTACCATTACCAATGTATTTCTATAACATTATTCCGTACCTAGTCGTATTAATTGTTTTAGGATTCTCTAGTGGTAAATCTAGAGCACCTAAGGCAGAAGGTATTCCTTACGATAAGGGAACGCGTTAATCATAAAGATGGAGAAGTTGTGACAGGCAACTTCTTTTTGTCTTTTACAATTATTAATTTGATAAAATGATTTACACAATGTATAATACCTATGATTAAATTATCACAAGTAAAATACTATAAGTTAAAGAAAAGGCGAAGTAAAGAAAACATAGATATGAAAAATAAAACTAATTATGAAGTGAATACCAATAAAAAGAAGAAGAAAAAGTTGCTGATTTTATTGCTTAGCCTTATAGGCTTAGTAGCAATTGTGGCTATCGGTAGAGTAATCTGGAATAATGTTAAAAGCGAGAGTAGCGTAACTAATAACCATCAAGATAGTAGCGAAGAAACTACTAAGGATGGTAAGAAGAACGACCAGAAGAAGGATGACAAGAAGGATAATTCTTCTAAGAATGATAAGAAGTCTGATGAGAAGAAGAACGATGTGAAGGAGACTGAGAACAAGACTGAAACAAGTAACAACTCAGGTAACACAAATTCTACTAACAATTCTACTTCCACTGTTAAGCCAAGTAACAACACAACAAACAACAGTACAACAACTACAACTCAGCCAAGTAACAACACAAGCACAGCAACAAACAACAACTCTACAAGCAACAACAGTTCTAGTCAGCCAACAGGTTGCACACCAGTTTATGAAACTGTAACAGTAACTGATGTACCAGCTCAGCCTATCTACGGTGAAGAGCAGTATTTAATCTCTGCTGAAGAACCAATTTATGAAGAACGTACAGTTTTTATGACATCTGATGGTGTTCAGTTTGAAACAAGTCAAGAAGAAGCTTTAGATGAATATTGCTTAGAGCATAATGTTTCTTACTATGTAACAACTGTTAAGACTCAGGTTGGTACAAAGCCAGCTCAGTATGGTACACGTCAGGTTGTTACTGGTTATACAGAACCTGTAACTCATACTGAACAACGTCAAGTTGACTGCAAGTAATTTAATATACTTTTAAATCTAAATATGAGGGATAAATATATGGAAAAATTATATTTTGATACAGTTGAAGATATTTTGACTGCATGTAATTCTGCGAAACCATTAAGTCAGTATGAAGATGTATTATGCTTATTTAGAAATGAGAAAATTAACGGGAATCCATATAGACTACTTGCTGAGAATTTTCAGAAATATAAAAAGGGTAAGGGTGGTAGCAAAAGTGATGATGACTGGAACTTCTATCAATATTTGAAGAGTTTAAAATGTAAAAAGCAATATAATTTTCCGAAGGAAGATGGGACATATATTACAGTGAAAATTGATCTTTTAAACCCAATAGATAAGAGTATCAAATTAGTTGAAGGTAATGAAAAAGTAACAGAGTTTATCGATCCAAAGTGGCATCTTGTTGTGGCGTATTATGCATATAAAGATGCAAAATTTAATCACCCAGATAATAAATATGCAAGTAAAATTAGTAATAAAATAAAAAAGAAATTGAATAGAAGATTTAGATCTGGAGTCCTCAAACTGTGGATGGAACGTGCATTAAAGATTAAATGATTAAAAGAGCAAAAGTGAATTGAATCTCCTAAGTTGGACAACAAGTTAGGAGGTTTATTTTTATTATGAAATTTACATTTGAAGATAAGGCTCAAATCTAAAAGGAACGAAACCAAGTGAACCCTTTATACTATTATTTCGCTACACTTGGCACATTAGAAAAAAGATGGATGTTGTGGTAAAATAGAAATGGTGAAAGTAGGTGATTTCTTTGTATAAAGTAAAAGATATCGTTGTCTATCGAAGAGATGTATGTCGCATTACAGGAAAGAAACGCAGTGACTTTACGGGGGAACAATGTTATATTCTTGAACCGTATTTTCCTACTTCTGGATCTGTTTCTATTCAGGTTCCAGTATCCAATAAAGCAGGTCACTTACGTGATTTGATTACAAAAGAGGAGATTGATCAGTTGATTATTGATACACCTGATTTAGAGACTCTTGAAAGTAAGCCTGCAAATATGAAGAGTCAGTATGCTTCACTGTTAAAAGGAAATGATATTAGTGAATTAGTACGTATCATCAAGACTTCGTATGGACGCAATCAAGAGCGTCTTGAACAACATAAGAAGTTAGCTTCTATCGATGATGAATATTTACAGATTGCCGAGAAATACCTATATGAAGAACTTTCTGTTGTGTTAGATTTATCAATCGAAGATACAAAGGAATATTTTGAAAAAGAGGTAGCGAAATTAACTCGCAAATAAGAGGTGACTATGGAGAAAAATGATACACTATTGCAAGCTTTTGAGTGGTATCTTCCAGATGATAGTCAACATTGGAATAAACTGAAGGTGCTGGCACCTTCTTTTTCTAATCTGGGAGTAACATTAGTATGGCTACCACCAGCATATAAAGGTGCAGGTGGAGTACATGATGTTGGCTATGGTGTCTATGATTTATATGATCTTGGAGAATTTGATCAAAAAGGGACAATTCCTACAAAATATGGTACAAAACAAGAATATCTAGATGCGATTGGTGCATTGCAAAAAGAAAATATCACAGTTTTAGCAGATATTGTTCTCAACCAGAAGATGGGTGGAGATACAGAAGAGACGATAGATGTTATTAAATCAGACCCAAATAATCGTAATGAAGAAATCGGTAGTGATTATCAGATTACCGCATGGACAAAATTTACCTTTCCGAATCGTAAAGGAAAGTACTCTACATTTACCTGGAATGCAAGTCATTTTGATGGTATAGATTGGGATGAAAAGAGGAAACAAAGTGCAATCTATCTTATTGAAGGGAAGAACTGGGATTCAAATGTAGATAGTGAACATGGTAATTTTGACTACTTAATGGGTTGTGATGTTGATTTTAAAAATCAAGAAGTACTACAAGAATTTAATCGCTGGGGTAAATGGTATTTAGATACTACCGGTATTAATGGTATGCGTTTAGATGCGGTAAAACATATTGATAACCAATTCTTTAAGAATTGGTTGCCTGACATGCGTGCATATAAAGGGGATAATTTCTTTGCGGTAGGTGAATATTGGAATGGTGATCTTGGTAAGCTACAGGAGTATCTTGCGGATGCGTCGGATTGTATGTCTTTATTCGATGTACCATTACACTATCAGTTATTAAACGCATCCGATACAAATGGTAACTTTGATATGCGACAGTTGTTCCAAGGAACACTAGTAGAAACAGATGCGTGGCATGCGGTAACCTTTGTGGATAATCATGATACAGAACCTGGACAATCATTAGAATCCTTTGTCTTATCATGGTTTAAACCATTAGCGTACGCGTTAATTCTATTACGTATCGATGGGCTACCATGTGTGTTCTATGGGGATTTATACGGAATTCCTGCTAAGAATGTTCCTGCGGTAGCTGAGCTTCCTACATTAATGAAGATTAGAGAACTTTACGCTTATGGCGAACAACACGACTATTTCGATAATCCAGATATAATTGGTTGGACAAGAAGTGGTAGTGATGAATTTAGTGGAAGTGGTTTAGCTGTTGTGTTAACGAATCGATATGGTGGCTCTAAGAGAATGTATATCGGAACAAATCATACAGGAAAGGAATTTAGAGATATTCTAGGACACTGTTCCAATATAGTTATAATTGATGAAGAGGGTTGTGGAGAATTCTCCTGTACGGATGGAAGTGTTAGTGTATGGTTAGAAAAGACTTTAGAAGTTAAAGTAAGCCTTGACTAACAGAAATGTGTTCGGCGAAAATATAGATGTAATTTGAGGGAGTAGCTGGCACATGCCCGTGCAGCAAGTCAACATACTGGTAAAAACCTGGCTTGTTTTAATTAGCGAGACTCATGATTACCATTTTGGTAATACATGGTCTTTTTTTATTAACATGTTCCTTACCATATTCAAAAGGAGTGAATGGATATGATAAAACTATTAATACAAGCTGCTTTATTGGGTGTTGGTCTTGCGATGGATGCTTTCTCCGTATCAATGGCGAATGGTATGAACGAAAAGAAAATGGCAATATCTAGAATGATTCAGATTGCCATTGTTTTTGCGGGATTTCAATTTTTAATGCCGATGATTGGGTGGTTTGCGGTACACACGGTCTCTTCTGCTTTTACAATCTTTATGGATGCTGTACCATGGATTGCCCTCATCTTACTGCTCTATATTGGTGGTGGGATGATCAAGGATGGATTTGAAGAAGAGGAAGAGGACGAAGCTGAATACGAAGCTAGTACGCGTAAACTTCTGATTCAAGGTATCGCAACTTCGATCGATGCTTTATCCGTTGGATTTACGATTGCAGACTATACATTATCCTATGCGTTTATCACTTCTGTGATTATCGCAGTTGTGACATTTATTATTTGTTATACAGGGGTATTACTAGGTAAGAAGTTTGGTATGGCCTTTGCGAATAAATCATCCATTTTAGGTGGGGTGATTCTGATTCTCATTGGGATTGAAATCTTTGTGACTGGAATTGGGTTATTGTAGGATAACCTTTTTATTTTAGATTTGGAAAGATATTGATGAAGTCATCATGTATTGTTAAATCTGCGGTAGAGTCATAACTTGTTTGGTCACGATTAATTAGAACGAGTTTATCACCGCCAAAATAACGCAGTAGTCCTGCGGCTGGATATACAACAAGAGATGTACCTAAGACAATACAGGTATCTGCAGTTTGTAATGCATGTACAGATTGATTGAGAATAGTTTCATCTAATCCTTCTTCATACAAGACTACATCTGGTTTAATGATACCATTACATTTTGGACAGTGTGGTACAGTATCCATTTTTAAGATTTCATCGAGTGGGTACTTTGCATGGCATTGCATGCATGTGTTACGTAAAACACTACCATGTAATTCTAATACATTTGTTGAGCCAGCTAGTTGATGTAAGCCATCTATGTTCTGCGTGATGACGGTAACCTTTTTGTTGCGCTTTTCTAAAGTGGCGATATATTGGTGTACAAAAGAGGGCTTAACATCTGGATATAACATTTTATCACGATAAAAGCGGAAGAATTCCTCTGTGTGTTGTTTGAAGAAATGGTGACTTAGGATTTCTTCTGGTGGAAATTGATACTTTTGATTGTAGAGTCCATCTGTGCTACGGAAATCAGGGATACCACTTGCGGTGGATACGCCTGCACCAGTAAAGAATACGATATGAGTTGAATTGTCGATGATTTCTTGAAGTTCTTGTATTTGTTCGTTCATAGGGTTCCTTTCTAATAGGTATCGATTACTGTATTTGCGATTGTTAATAATTTTTCTTTTAACTCTACTGGTTGAAGTACTGTTACGCGATTATAGAATAACAATAGCCAACTTAAAAGGGTTGGGGTAATCGCTGTTTTTAAACTTACTGTAAAGGAGTTGTCTTTTACTTCTGAAATAATCATATGACTACCAAATTCATCTTGGATGATACTTGCCATATCAGTCGTACATTTGATGGTAATTGTTTCTGCTTTCCCTGCATACATCTTCATGGAGGTTTGTAGGTGCTCATCTAAGTTGAATGCGATTGTCTCTACTGGTTGTTCAATCAGACGAACGGTTTCCATCTTATCAATACGATAGTTTGTAAAGGATTGATACTTCTCGCTATAGAGTACACAATAGTATTTTCCTTCGTAGGAAGTGACAGCATAAGGTGTTAAAATATACCGCTTTTTATTCTTGCGATATTTCTTTTCCTTGGAAATTGTATAGTCAAAGTAGTAGAAGGAAATCTGATAGGAATGCTTGATCGCATGTAAAATCAGTTTGATGTTGGACAGAATATCTTGATTATTTGTATGTGCTCTAGGCTTACGGTTGAAACTGTGATATGGGCTTGCAAGTGTCTGGAGTTTAGCTTGTATTGTACTAACTTCTTGATTTGATAATGTTGTTTGTTGGTTTAAATAATCGGAAAGAATAAAATGTTCTGCTTCGTTGAAGTATGGTAGGAGGTAATAACCAGAGTAAAATTTATGAAATTCATAGCGAATATCATAGTTGTATTCTCTTAGTGTCTCAATTGCGCGATATACAGTACGTCGATTCGAAGGAAAACCTTCTGACTCTAAGATAGCCTGTAGTTCGGGCATTGAAATTAAATGTTCTTGATCTGGATATTGACGCAGTATTTCAAGAATTTGTAATGGGAGTGCATTTGTGTTTTTCATATTCTTAATTGATGTGCATTTTTATGCACATCAATTATATACCTAACTGTTAAGATAATCCATGTAGAAAAGGTGATAAATATGACAAACAAACAACTATATTTCGTAAATCGTTCGGTATTATTTCTGGCAATTGCTTACGCAATCAATGGCTACATACTGCCTTCACTAGCATGCAGTATTGTATCCGCATTCTTAACTTGTGAGTTTATCGGATATGAAAAGATGAAGGATAGTTTGATACAGATGTTCGTTATGGGTATTGTGTTAAGTGGAGTGATTCGTATGGTTGGTTTACAGATAACATTGCCAATATTAGAGGTATCCGCATACGCTTCTGTAATCTTTGCGGTAAATTGGGTGAAGTATCATTTCCACACAGTATCGGAATTAATAGGACATATTTTATCTTTGATATTTGTGTTTATTGGGATTGCGGTCGTATTACCATTAAGTTCCTTACAGCTTGGCTATACAATGGTATTTT
>USIC01000012.1 GCA_900554555.1 uncultured Solobacterium sp.
GAGGAAATTTCACATTCTACCGTCAAACCCGATACAGTAGATCAAATTATCTCTAGATTGCAAATGTTCAATCTACATCACATTAATGAAAGCGAACTTTCCGGTGGTGAGAAGAAAAAAGTATTACTGTCAAAATTAATGTCCTTAGAAGATAAAGTATCTTTAATTTTGATAGATGAAGTAGATGCTGAACTAGATACAGAAACAAGAGATAAATTCTATTCGTACTTAAATCATCTAGCATCCAAGCAAGATAAAATCATTCTTGTAATTCAACATAATGACGCAAGTCAATTGAACTTTAATAAAACAATATCATTCTAAAACACCAAAGAGGCGGGATATAAATCCTGCCTCTACTATTTGTATATCAGTAAATACTTAGTCCCAGTTACAAATTGAGTAATACAACTGTTCGTACTGATTTGCGCTTTGATCCCAACTTACATCAGTATTCATTGCACTCTTCACTAAGCCCTTCCATCCAGTCTTATTGTTGTAATACTGTTCTAAGGCATAACGTAGTGTGTACATCATGTCATTTGGATTTGCTGCCCAGAAACTAAAGCCGTTTCCTTCCCCTGTATATTGGTTATATGGATGCACTGTATCCTTTAGACCACCAGTTTCACGTACGATTGGAAGTGTACCATAATGCATGGCAATCAACTGACCAATTCCACATGGTTCATAGATGGAAGGCATGAAGAACAAATCACAACCTGCATAGATAAGGTGGGCAAGATCTTCGTTATAACCACAGTAGTATACTGCTCTACCTTTATATTCAGACTCTAACCACTTAAATGCATTCTCTGCGTTTGCTTCACCTGTACCAAGCACTACAAACTGAACATTTTGGTCCATAATCTCACGTAACTTCTCTGTGACCATGTACATGCCCTTTTGTTCTGTTAGTCGAGATACGATACCAATAAGCGCAACATCGCTCTTCACCTCTAAGCCAAGTGTTTCCTGTAGAGCCTTCTTGTTTTCCTTCTTACCAGAAACATAGTTTCGAATATCGAAATTCTTCGCAAGATGCTTATCCGTCTTTGGATTCCAATCTACAGTATCAATACCATTTACAATACCCCAAAGGTCCCCACGGCGATAACGTAATACAGAATCCATACGTTCACCATAGGTTTGTGTCAAAATCTCTTCAGCATATGTTGGAGATACTGTTGTAATCTTATCCGCGTATACAATCGCAGCCTTCATAAAACTGATACCTGTATCAAACTTGATGGAACCATTATCGAAATAACTGTAATCAAGTCCTAGGCAACTCTCCATCATTTCAACACCAAAGTTACCTTGGAATGCTAAGTTGTGAATTGTATAGACGTGCTTGATTTGTTGATAACGATAGTCATCCGCATAACATGCATGCGCCATTAAAGGCATCATACCCGTCTGCCAGTCATTTTCATGAATGATATTTGGCCACCAGTTGATAAAATAAATCATATCTAATACAGCACGTTGGAAGAAAGCAAATCTTTCACCATCATCCTCATAACCGTATAGACCATCTCTTTCGAAATATCCTTGATGTTCAACGAAGTAATATACAACTCCATCTACATCACAACGATAGAAAGTTGCTGGTTGGTCAATCCATCCAGAACGAACTTGGATTGTACCAAGTCTTTCTAGCTTATCATAATGTTTTTCAATAATTTTTTTGTATAGAGGCAAAGCAACACGTACATCATGTCCACGCTTTGCTAATGTTCTTGGTAAACTACCGATAACATCTGCTAGACCTCCCGTTTTGATAAATGGTAAGCCCTCTCCTGCCACAAACAATACAGATCTGCTCATTGAATACTCCTCGCTTCCTAGATACAATCTCTACGCTTTACGTAAATCAGATTATCTTCTGTTCCAACAAGTTCTTTTACTTTATGGATTGTTGCATACTTATCAACAATGACATGATCAAGGTGAACACCATCACCAATAACAGCACCTGGTAAGACGATGCTATTCTCAATTACTGCATCCCTACCAACCTTAACATTTCTGCTAATGATAGAATTCTTAACGACACCTTCTATTCCGCAACCATTCGCAACAACACTAGCGGTAACATCCGAATCTTCTCCAAATATGGATGGGCTAGAGTTATTTGTATGCGTATAGATTGGCCAATTTGACTTGAATAAGTTAAAGGCAACCTTGTAATCCTTCAACAACATATTAATACGATAGTATTCTTTTTGGTTGTTGATACATGCAACAAATCCCTTAACTGCATATCCACGAATATCTACTTCATTTACTACTTCACGTAAAACATCCTTAAACCAGTAAAGTGAGGAAATCTCTGCACCTGTTTTAACTAATGTAATAAACAAGTCCTTTCTCATTACATATGCTTCTAAGGAAACAGAACGTGTCTTATATTTACCACGATTCTTATCAATGGAAAGAACTCTCTTATCCTTATCCATTGTGAATGTGTCACATTCATGGAATGCTGTCTTAGCATCTGATGTATTTGTATAGAGTGCTGTAATATCTGCACCACTTTTGATATGTGCATCTAATACTTCACTAAAGTCAATATCATAGATGAAATAACTTGGTGCGATAACAACATATGGATTCTTATCTTTCTCAATGTACTGCATGTTCAAGATATAGTTTGCAATATCGTGATTATATACAGGTGACGAGAATGTCTTCTCACCAAATAAGATACGTAATTTACCACGTTTGGAGTTGATATTGTAATGACGTCCATCCCCTAAGTGTTCGATGAGATTACGTGGCTTTTCTTTACAGTAAACTTGAACGCTATCGATACCTGAGTTCGTCATATTACTGAGGATGAAGTCAATAATACGATATCTTCCCATGAACGCTGTTGCTGGAACAGGTCGGAAATCACCAAGTCCCTCAATATTAACGGAACTATCTTCAAATGAAATAATACCTAAAGCTTTCATGATTTCTCCTCCTACTCCGTAACATTCTTAGCAATCAATTCAATATGATCACTATCTGCTGAACCTAATACAACACCCGGTCCAATTTCTACATTATCCGCAACGATACAACGTGTAATTTTCGCACCTGCACCAATCTTAGCACCTGTTAAGATGACGGAATCCTGTACATCCGCACCTTCATCAATAAAGGAGTTTGTGCCTAAGACAGAATTGTTGACTTTACCCAATACTACACTACCCTGTGTGATATAACTATTACGTACAACCGCATTTTCACCGATGAACTGTGGTAGTGCGTTAATATCTTCTGTATAAATCTTCCAATCAGGATCACCCAAGTTTAAAGCATTATCATTCTTCAATAGATCCATATTGGATTCCCAAAGTGAATCGATTGTTCCAACATCTTTCCAGTATCCCTTAAAGCGATATGCCGCTAGAACTTTATTATCATCTAAGTATGCAGGAATGATATCCTTGCCAAAGTCATGTGAGGACTGTTCATTCTTATCATCTTCAAGTAAGTATTTACGTAATGTCTTATAAGTAAAGATGTAAATACCCATGGAAGCCAAATTACTCTTTGGATGTGCAGGCTTCTCCTCAAATTCCTGAACCATATCATTCTTATCGCAATTCATGATACCGAATCTGGAAGCTTCCTTCATTGGAACCTGTAATACAGCGATTGTCGCATCAGCACCCTTTGCGATATGATGCTTTAGCATCTTTTCATAGTTCATCTTATAGATATGGTCACCAGATAATATAAGTACATATTCAGGTTCAATACTATCTAAGAAGTCAATATTCTGTGTGATTGCATCTGCTGTTCCACGATATACTTCAAAACCGGTCTGATCTCTTTCACGTGGTGGAAGAACGAATACACCACCATCATTTGTATCAAGACCCCAGAACTGGTCTTTTGCGACATAAGCATTTAATAAAACGGATTCATATTGTGTTAATACACCTACTGTGTTAATACCTGAATTTGCACAATTACTCAGTGGAAAATCAATAATTCTATACTTTCCTCCAAAATGCACTGCAGGCTTTGCGACTTTCTTCGTCAAGTCATGCAGACGGCTTCCGCGGCCACCCGCAAGAATCATCGCAACCATTGCATTAGATCTCATAAAGTCCTCCTTAATCAAAACTTTGGATACGCTTACATTATAAACTAATATTGATAATCAGAACATTACCATATGTAAAATATCTCGTTTTTTATTCAATTTTTTGATGAAAATCTCAAATATCTTTAATCTGCCAATCAATACTCTTTCGATCGTTTTTTTCTAGGAATTCATTTGCTTTTTTAAAGTGATTACATCCGAAGAAACCATTGTATGCAGACAAAGGTGATGGATGTGCTGCCTCTAAAACAAGATGCTTCGTTTTATCAATCATGCATGCTTTATTTCTAGCTGCTCTTCCCCATAACAAGAAGACTACTGGTTCCTTCTTTTCATTGATTTTTTGAATTACATGATCAGTGAATGTTTCCCACCCCATGCCAGCATGACTTTGTGGATGAGAATCTTCTACCGTCATCACCGTATTCAACAGAAATACACCCTGCTTTGCCCATGGCACAAGATACCCATTATTTGGAATTGGATAGCCATATTCTGTTTGTAATTCCTTATACATATTTAAAAGGCTCGGTGGTATCTTAACCCCCGGGTTAACCGAGAAACACAAACCATGTGCCTGCCCTTTTTGATGATATGGATCTTGTCCAAGAATAACTACCTTGATATCTGAATAATCGCAGTGCTGAAATGCGGAAAAAACCTGCTGCTTCGGTGGATATATCTCTTTAGTTTCATAGGCATTTTTCAAAAACTCCGATAGCTTCAAGAAATATTCTTTTTTCCATTCTTGATGTAGCCATTCTGTCCATTGATTATCCATTACAGTACACGCTCCTCTTATATAAAAAATCATACCACTTCGGTATGATTTTTTACTATTTTATTGATAGTTATTTTCTTTTTTCTTACGAATGAAAACAACAACTAAAATTAACACTGTAGCTGCTAATGATACCCAAAGACCAATCTTACCTGGATTGATAAATGAGTTGTTAGAAGTAGAAGTTGTAGCACCACTGGCTTCAAGATACTTCTCTAAGTCCTTCTGTACGATATCAAATGGACGATCACCATGTGTTAGTAACATACGGTTGAATTCTACTACATCGTACTTCTTTCCAAGTGCAGCCTGCGCTTGATCACGGAAGTGAAGATAGTATGTTAAACCAACACCATAAGGTACGATAGAACCTGGCTCTTGTGTTACAGTCGACATTACATTTGAAGCTGCAGAAGCATTTAATCCTAATGATTCATAGTACTTAGCCAATTTCTTTTCATCCCATCCCATTCCATTTACTAAGAAATCAGCCTGTGCAGGTAAGATATAGTTTAAGTTTGTATTGATACGGTTTTCTTCCTTAGCACCATCATTTAAGTCAGAATATGCCCAAGAAACATCCTCACAATACATTGCCCAACCTTCTGTATAACCGATGTTGCTGAGCTGTGTACGTAATGGATTTGGATTTGTATTTAAGTACCAAGTAATCTGGAATAAATGTCCAGGGAAACCTTCATGTGCTAAAGTAGTATACATTTCATTTGTTGAATTTACATTATCACCATTAATCTTAATCACGTTGTTTGAGAAATCATCAATTGGTGGCTGCATGTAGTACGCAACAATCGCATCATTAGCAACAGATGGATCTAAGTAACTTGCTTTAAATGTTACTTCCGGGCCTTCTGGAAACTCCTGTAAATGTCCTTGTAATGTATTGAGAATCTCTGTAGGATCCTTCTCTGGTAATGCTTCTTCTAAGTTATCATCCTTCTTAGCGTTCAAATACAAAGTTCTAGCTTCATCAATTAACTTCTTTAACTGTCCATCTGTTAATTCAAATAATTCTTGTAAAGAAGCGGATGAACTTGATTTTGCACGTAATAATGCTGTGTAATATTCTTTTCCATCTGGTAAATCATACAAACTTAATGATGTACGTGTACCACGGAATGTTTCAAGTTCTTGTGCAAGCTTCTGATATTCAGGAATGTATGTGTTTAAGATAAAATCACGATTCTTTTCTTTATATGCAGTACGCTGTTCCTCACTCAAGCCCTCAAACTTATCTACATTCTGATTAAAAATCTGAATGAGTGGATTATTGTCTGTCTTTGCAACGAACTTTTCAATTCCATCTAATGTGCTATCTAAAGCATCATCGGTCATGAAGTAACCATTTTGTACCTGGGTACGCGTAACTTCTAGTGCACCTTCAATATATGCTGGAACACTCTCTAATACAGATAGATAATCATCGATATCTTCTTGCTTGTAGAACACAAACTCTGTAAAGTTTGTAATTAAATTACTCTGAATACCACGATTTGGTAAGAACTGGAAATCAAACATTGGATAATTCAAGAGTTCACGAGTACTTTCTAAATAATACTTATATGTATCGTAATCATGTTGTTGTACATCTGACAACTCATCATAATTGAACTTCTCTAATCCCTTTAAAGACTCCTCTACTTTTGCGATACTCTTTGAGTTATCTAAAGTTGGAGGTTCACCAATCGTTGGCTGTGGTTTTGTAATACCATATTTTTCATAATCCTTTAACGCAAAATGTAATGATGTATAATCATCTTCCATCATTTGGATGAATTCATTTCGCATAAACTGATCGAAATCAGCATTCGTTTCTTCTGCATGTACAGGTGAAATTACACAAAGAAGTGCCATGGCAATCAAGCCAAGTAAAAACTTTCTTATTTTCATCTATTCATTCTCCTTGTTTCTAAGTATAACAGAAGTATTATCTTTGAGAAATATTACGATTTATATTCCGTTCCACCCCATTCAACCACAGTAAAACCCTTACGTTCTACACTATCTAACTTTTGTGGTTGAATCATTATTGATTCATGCAACGGTTTCCACGCCATCATGACACGAATCACTGTATCTGGCTTTGGTGAAATATCTAATTCAGCGTGGTCAGTATAGTTTTCATTCTGGAAAGAAATTAGGTTATATGCATTACCCTGCATTTGTGGTAACCAGTAAATGATAAACTCATTTCTCTCACGATCATTTAATCCTAGTTTGGTAAGTGCTTCTTCCAAGAAAACTTCTGTCTTTGACCCCTCTACAACAAAGCCAGTTGAAAAGTCTGGAGTATACTTCACAACACCTTCCCAGAATAAGCAGTAATACGAATCCTTGTTATCTAGTGCATGTAATGTTCCATCTGGCTCTGCCACAACTTTCCAGCCATCATTGTACTTTGGATATGTTGTGGTAAACTTGCCATCAAGATTTACTTTTACATCTACTTCTGTTGTCTTCTCTGGATATAGATAAATAACAGGCTTCTTACTAGGTTCCCGGAATAGATTACACCCTGTCATAAAAATAATCGTACACGTAAGAAATACCTTTTTCAGTTTATTCATACTCATTTCTCCATATTTACAAGAAAGGTCTGAGCGAACTCAGACCTTAACGTATTTATTCTAGGCTATTTTGTATCAGCTAGTAATGTATCAGCAGATAACTTACCAAATACAACTGTATCTACTACAGCGTTACCACCTAAACGGTTAGCACCATGGATACCACCAGTAATTTCACCAGCAGCGTATAATCCCTTGATTGGTTCGCCCTTATCATTGAGTACACGTGCTTCTGGATCGATTGTTACACCACCCATTGTATGGTGAACACAAGCTTGACGAGGAGTTACAACCCATGGTCCATGCTCGAGTTTTGTAGAGTATAGAGTTCTTCCGAATTCATCACTTCCACTTTCAACACTCTTATTGAATTCATCTACAGTTGCCTGTAATGTTGCAGGATCCATGTCTAACTTCTTAGCGAGTTCTTCTAATGTATCCGCGTAAACAATGAAACCATTCTTTTCTAGATATTCAAATGTAAATCCGTCACCACTTCTCCATGATGGATCTTTAATATCTTTATAACCAGCACCATCGCCACTTTCAAGGATATAGAACATCTTATCAGTTTGATTTAGAACAGCACCGCAAATCTGATCACGACGACCATCTTCACGAACGAAACGTTTACCTTCCTTATTGATGAAGATAATCTGGTCTGTACCATTAACTGCACGTGCTGGGTACTTAGAAATCTGACCATCAACTAAGTTACCTAAATATAGAAGCTGTAATTGTTCCATATCTGTTAAGGAAGCACCAGCATCCTTAGCCATTGTGATACCATCACCCTGTGATGCTGAGAAACGGTTTGTTGTGCCTGTCTTAGAAAGATCTGGCCACTTACCTGTTGTATTGTATTCCTGAACCATCTTAGCGTTAGCACCGAAACCACCAGTAGCTAATACGACACCGTCTTTAGCCTTAAATGTAATTTCTTTACCTGTATGGTTATCTGTAGCCTTAACAGCTGTAACTTTATTATTATCAAGTACAAGTTTTGTAGCTGTAGCTTCTGTTAATAATGTAACCTTATCCCCATACTTCTCAAGCATATCAGCATATACGGAGATAAAGCCTGTACCCATCTTCATTGTAGATGTATGTGTACGTTGCCATAAGGAACCAGCACCCTGAGAGATCTTGTCTTGGAATGTCATACCCATAGATTCGATCCATTCATATCCACCAAATGCGTTATAGCATAATGCCTTAACAAGATCGAGATTTGCGACCTTATCACCATTGATCCAAGTCTGTAATGCATACCATTCCTTGGAGTCAAATAGGTCTGTTCTACCAGCAGCCTTATATGCATCCCATTGTGCTTGTACTTCAGCTTGTAATGCTGCATGTTGATCATTAATTGGAGTTTCAGCTAAAGCCTTCTCAATTGTAGTCTTAACAGCATCACTCATTTCAGCGTGCTGCTGTAATGCTGGGTCTGGTGCATTATAAATCGCACCGCAAACTAATGTATCACCACCGATTTCACCGGCTTTTTCGATAATTGCTACGCTCTTACCATTCTGTAAAAGTTCAATAGCACTCGCAAGACCAGCTCCACCACCACCTACTACGACAACGTCAGCTTCAACGTCTTTTCTATCTTCGTAAGTTACTTCTTTCTTAAATGCATCTGGATCGCCACCTGCTTGTTTGATAGCGTCCTTAACAGCAGTCTTAATAGCTCCTGATGTAATTGTTGCACCAGTCACATTATCAACTGATAAGCTTTGATTCTTAACGATTTCTTCTGGAATTAATTGAACAGGTGCTACGCCCCCAGTTGTAACAACCTTTCCATCCTTGTCAACAAGTTCCCCACCGATACCTGGAGTTTCAGCGTGAGAAGTTACCTTAACTGACTTAATTTCATTTTCTGTCACTTCTACTTCTACAGTAACATCGTCGTTCATGCCAGTCGCAGAAGCTGTATATGTTCCTGGCTTCATTTTACTGGATGTTGTTGTCTCAGTTGTCTTGTTACAGCCTACAAGAGATGCGGCTAAAACAAGAGCAACTAAAGAGATACTCAGTCTTTTCATTATTATGTTCCCTCCATATATTAAATTCATGATAGCTTATTTTTTCACAAAATAATACCCCCCTAACAATATTATTTCTATGATTCATATCTGCATTTGAAATTTTTCAATATTTTGAGAACTTTATTTCTGAAAATACATCATTTTGATGCGATATATGCATGCACAAAATTGATACACTTTCCATAATAAGTTTGAAAAAATTTTGATATTACCAACCAAAATATATACCACATATGTATACACAACCTTAGAACACTATCATAAAAAAGGATATTTAAGTATTATGGCACTCAAAAATCAGTCGGGGTCTCAGCTAATAAAAAACTCCTATGTTAGAATTCAAGTTGGAAAAAGATTGAATAATAACGATAGGAGGCGCCAAATGGCTATAAATGATTTTATCATATCCACACTCAATGTTAGTGACGATATGATTTTTTCAATC